>JBCCLV010000053.1:0-26394 GCA_039026695.1 Bacteroidota bacterium | reverse complement strand
ATGTTGTCCGTATGACTATGAATTGTAATCGTGTAGTCCTTAAGTTCAGGTAAGGAATCCACCAGTTGTCGTAGCTCCCCAACTTGCAACGAATCTATACGGTAGCTTCCACCACCAAAGTATAAACTTTTAAGCACGTAGGGCCGCTCCTTATCCTGCGCTAAACCTAGCTTACAACCGCCAACTAGGACCAGTAAGAAAATTAGCTTTCCAAAATAAGTAGCAGAGTATCTGAAATACATATTTTATCGCCAAGACCGCTCATCACTCATCTACTAAAAGTATAAAAATTCGTGCTTATCTTTCTGCTTTCTCAGCATCTATACACCTATCTGCTACATATTTAAGCATGAAATATATTATACAACTGAGCTTTCTTGCAGCCAGCTTTTTGGCTGTAGGGCAAAAAATTGACATGGCGCTTTTCGAGCAAATAAAAGCTCGGAGCATTGGCCCTGCAGGCATGTCCGGACGCATTACCTCCATCGATGTGTTAACCGAGAATCCTGACATAATTTACGCAGGTGCTGCTTCCGGTGGTCTCTGGAAATCAACCAGTGGAGGGATAGATTGGGAACCCATCTTCAATGATCAAACCACTGCCTCCATTGGTGCAATCGCCATTCAACAGTCAAATCCTTCCGTGGTTTGGGTTGGAACCGGTGAGGGAAATCCACGAAATTCACTAAATGGTGGGGATGGTATTTACAGGACACTTGATGGAGGTAAGACATGGAAAAAAATGGGCTTGGAAAAGACCAGGCATATACACCGCATCATCATAGACCCTAGCAACCCAAATATTATCTATGTAGGTGCGATTGGCTCTCCCTGGGGAGAGCATACTGAGCGCGGTGTGTACAAAACCATAGACGGGGGAAAATCTTGGAGGCAAATTTTGTTTACCAACGAAAAGTCTGGGGTCGCAGACTTAGTAATGGATCCTCAAAACCCAAACAAGCTGATGGCAGCCATGTGGGAGCACAAGAGAGATCCTTGGTTTTTTAAATCCGGAGGTGAGGGTTCGGGTCTTTATGTTACGTTTGATGGTGGTGAATCTTGGGAAAAACGCACAGATGAGGATGGACTACCCAAAGGCGAGTTAGGTAGAATTGGAATTGCCATCGCTCGTTCAAGGCCCAATGTTGTTTACGCACTCATTGAAGCCAAAAAAAATGCGCTTTACAGGTCTGATGATGGTGGTTTTGAATGGAAGAAAATCAATGATGGTAGTGATATTGGCAACAGACCCTTCTACTATTCGGAAATTTATGTAGACCCTACGAACGAAAATCGCGTATACAGCATCTTCACTTATGTAAACGTGAGTACAGATGGAGGAAAATCATTTTCTTCCTTAATGCCTGCATATGGTGTAAGCAATGGCGTTCATCCCGATCATCACGCATGGTACATCCATCCAACAAATCCGAATTTTATTGTGAATGGAAATGACGGTGGTTTGAATATATCGCGTGATCGAGGAGAAACGTGGCGATTTATAGACAATCTTCCTGTGGGTCAGTTTTATCATATCGCTGTAGATCAAGAGATCCCTTACAATGTGTATGGTGGTATGCAGGATAATGGCTCCTGGGCTGGACCTGCTTACGTATGGAAATCGCAGGGTATACGAAACCACTACTGGCAAGAAATATCATTTGGAGATGGCTTTGATGTACTTCCCGATCCGCGAAATAGTCGTTTCGGTATCTCTACAGCACAGCAAGGTTACGCCGGTATTTATGATCGCGAGACAGGCTACAATGAAAGTATTAGACCTACAGACCCGAACGGTGAAGCAGAGCTGAGATTCAACTGGAATGTGGGGATGGCTCGTGATCCTCAGAATGCATCTACAGTCTACTTCGGAAGCCAATTCGTACATAAAAGTATCGATGGCGGACAAAATTGGGAGATTGTAAGTCCTGACCTTACCACAAATGACCCTGCAAAACAAAAGCAGGGTGAGAGCGGTGGCCTTACTATGGATGCTACCGGTGCTGAAAACTACTGTACGATCCTCGTAATTGAACCCTCCCCTCTTAATTCTGATGTCTTATGGGTAGGTACTGATGATGGAAACGTGCAACTCACAAGAAATGGAGGCGAGAGCTGGACCAACTTATCTAGCAACCTACCGCAACTACCCGTTGGAGCATGGATCTCGCAAATCAAAGCATCAGGTAAAAAAGAAGGAGAGGCACTCTTAGTTGCGAATGACTACAGGAGGTTCAACTATGAACCCTACGCTTATCGTACAAAAGATTACGGTAAGACCTGGGAAAGGATCGTGGCCCGTGAAGATGTTGCAAGCTATACCCTAAGTATCGTAGAAGATCCTGAAGAGTCTCGCCTACTATTTCTGGGAACTGATGATGGACTTTATTGCACGGTTGATGCAGGAAAGAATTGGACAAAGTGGCACTCAAAAGGCTTCCCTACTACCAATGCTTACGACTTGGTCATCCATCCGCGTGAACATGATTTGGTCATTGGGACTTTTGGAAGGGCAATTTGGGTGCTGGATGACATCAGACCCTTACGCGAACTAGCAAGGAGCGGTACTTCGGCCATTCCTGAAGAAATCAAAATCTACCCTCCCCCGACCGGCTACATTGCAACCAATCAACAACCAAAAGGAAGCAGATTTGGAGGTGATGCCCTCTTCAATGGTGAAAATAGGGCCTATGGCGCCATGATTACCTACAGTTTAGCCATTCCTGAAGAGACAAAACCAACGCCCGTAGAGGGGGAGAAATCGAAAAAGAAAAAAAAGAAATCGCAAGAACCTGAGAAGAAGAAAATGGAAGATGACACAGCAACTAAGGTTTCTTATGATTCTTTAACTCTTGAGGTTTACAACGCACAGCAGCTCATCAGAACCCTGAAATTTAAAGCTCCGGAAAAAAGTGGATTTCACAGGACCTACTGGTCAATGAATGAGAAAGGCGTTGGACGAATGAGTAGAAGAAACCGAAGTTCTTCACGTGAACCAGGAGGTGTTACCGTTCTCCCTGGCACTTATAAATTAAAGCTCACATTCGGAGATCAGCAGGATAGCACCATGATCGATATAAAGCACGATCCTAGATTGGGGCTTTCAGAAAGCACACTTACAGCTAGGTACCAAGCGCAAAAGTCTCTAGAATCGGATTATGCGTTGGGAATAGAGGCCGTAGACCGGATCAAAGAGAGCATCAAAATCGCTTCCGATATACAAAAGGACCTTAAGAAAAAAGACAAAGAGGGTTTTGAGGAAGAAATTAAGCTTGCTAAGTCTACTTTAGACTCACTTAATAAAATGATGGATATTTTTCTGGGGGAAGAAGATAAAAGACAAGGAATTACGAGGAGCCAGCCAAATAGTGTGAATAATCACTACTACAATGCACTGCGATACGTAAGAAATGCCTTGCATGTGCCTGGTGAAACAGAGATGAAGCTAATTAGTAAGTTTGAGGATTCCCTGAACAATGCTATTGTTCTGGTCAATGTATTTTATCAGGACTCATGGCCAGCTTTCCAAGCTACGGTAGAGAAACTGGACACCTCACCTTTTAAAGAATACGAGGACATTGGCAAATGATCCTAAGATTTTCTTGGGTAACAGTTTTCGTAAAGCACCACCTAAAGCTTAATTTTTAGAGTTTTCAACACATTATGAAACACGAACTATCTACCATAAACCCAACCGAAAAAATTCCTGGCTTCCACGGAAAATTTGTTCACATGGAGGGGTTTACGCTTGCTTTTTGGGAAGTCAAGAAAGGCTCCCGCCTACCCGAACATAGTCATAGCAATGAGCAGAGTTCCCAGGTGATTGATGGGGAATTTGAGCTCACCATAAATGGGAAGAAAGAAGTTTTCAAGTCGGGTGAAGTCGCTACGGTTCCTTCAAATGCGGTACATTCAGGAAGGGCAATTACAGACTGCCAAATCATTGATACATTCTGTCCTGCTCGGCCTGAATATTCTAATGAGTAATTCAAACTGATCAGTTAGCCCATCTTTCATTTAAAAAAGGTTGGAGTAATCACTCTAGAAACACAGAAATCTTAAGAACCAAATTCAAATCGAAAACAGGCCCTGAGCGACTTATATATCTACTTTTTGAGGAACTTGAAGAAAAACTCATTTCCCACTCGCGGAGGAATAGAATTGTAGGAATTTTCAAGTGTATCGAGCTTAAAGTCAGTGGAAAATAGTGCTCGGTATTCGTCTGCGCTACCGCCAAAAGGAGGCTGGTCCGTACCCATCTCTTTATTCCAAAGTAAGCCTATAAGCTTTCCTGAAGGTTTTAAAAGCTGAGCCACTTTCTGGACATACTTTGGACGCAGCTCAGGATCCAGCGCACAAAAAAAAGTCTGCTCTACGATAAGGTCGTAGCTACCAACGTGGCGAAAAAAATTCTCATGAAAAATCTGGGCGGTAGGAAAATTCGGCTCTTTCTTCTGGAAAGCGCTTAAAGGATTTTCTGCTAGATCAAGGATATGAACATTGCTAAAACCACTTTTCCATAGGTAAGCCGCCTCATAGGCATTGCCAGCACCGGGGATCAGTATTTTAAGGTCTTTGTGCTTAAGCTGATCAAAATATGCTTTCAACGGGGGTGAAACAGAACCCATATCCCACCCTGTCTTACCTGTTTGGTAGCGATTTGCCCAGTAGGTTTCATTCAAGTCCACGGTTTGTTTCAAGATAAAAATTGGGTTAGCAGAATTTCCCTTGTAGAAGACCTCACTAGCTTCAAGCAACCTCCTCACGGAGTTCTCTTTCCACTTCAGAGGTGGTACTTTCTTTCTCTTTTTTGATCTCCTTAGGTTCGTTAAGGTAAACGTTGATCTGCTTCCTTAGCTCTTGTGTGGAGATGTTATGGTTAATGTCCCCATTCTTCATAATCGAAATTTGACCTGTTTCCTCAGAAACTACGATCACAAATGTTTCGGTATTTTCAGACATGCCAAGACCTGCCCTATGTCGCAGACCATATTGCGCCGCAAGATCTCGCTCGGTCACGGGAAGGATACATCGTGCCGCAACTATTCGGTCCTTATGAACGATCACAGCACCATCATGAAGTGGACTGTATTTATTGAATATGGCCAACAACAGCCTCTTTGAGAGCAAAGAATCCATCTCATCCCCAGACTCAGCGTAAAACTTAAGTGGGGAAGTCGCCGAGAGCACTATTAATGCTCCTGTACTTGAGCCTGCAAGTGATTTAACTGCCTCTACAATTGGGGTAATATTGGCCCTTTTAGTTTTAGGATCCTGTGCCCAGAACCGCACTTTTTTGATCAGTTTCCCTTCTTGAAAAATATCGGTTCTTCCCATCAACAGTAAAAACTTCCGAATCTCTTGCTGAAATAAAATGATTGCTGCCAGCACTCCCACACCCATAAATTGCCCCAGTATAGTACTGAGAAGTTCCATTTGTAATGCATTGACTACCAAATAGATAAGATAAAGTATTAGAAATCCTACGAAAACTTTGATAGCCACGCTCCCGCGCATCAGCTTGTACACTTGGGTCAGTAAAAGTGTTACAAGCAAAATATCCAGGACATCTTTAAATCCTATTTGTAAGAACCCTATTTTAAAAGCGAGTATCAATTCAATTTTTCCAATAGCCTAATTACCTCCACAGCCTCCTTAACGTCATGTACCCTAAGGATATTTGCTCCCTTCAACAAAGCTAACGCATTAAGGACGCTTGTACCATTCAATGCCTCATCAGCGGTGATTTTCAAGGTTTTGTAAATCATTGATTTTCTTGACAAGCCGACTAGAATAGGCAACTTTAAGATCTGAAGATGATCTAGCGCATTTAGCAGTTCAAAATTCTGTTGCACATCTTTCGCAAAACCAAACCCTGGATCAATAATCAAATCCTTAATTCCAGCCTGTGCACATTCGTGCTGAGTTTTAGCAAAATACTGTGCGATCTCTTTCATCAAATCTTCATAATGCGTGAGGTTCTTCATCGTTTGGGGAGTCCCACGCATGTGCATAGCTATATAAGGCACTTTGAGATCACCTGCAACTTCAAAGATCCTAGGATCAAGTTGACCAGCAGAAATGTCATTGATCATTCCTGCCCCTGCTTCTACAGCAGATCTAGCTACTTTAGCTCGGAAAGTATCAATCGAAATGATTGCACTAGGAAACTGCCGCTTTATTTCACTTATAGGCTCAATTACCCTTCGTAGCTCTTCCTCTACCGGAATATCGTCAGCACCTGGCCTGGAAGAATACCCACCAATATCCAGAAATGTAGCACCCTCATCTATCATCTTCTTAGCCTGGATAAGCATTGAACTGACCGTTTCTTTTCTACTTCCGCTATAAAAAGAATCAGGCGTTGCATTAATGATCCCCATGACTTTTGGCGTTGACAATTCGAGGATTTGCCCAGAAATATTGAGTGTTGTTTTGGATTTCAATGGATTAGCTTTGCCTGCCGGTAAAGGTATATGAGAGCGCAGACAGACGTACAATACAAAGAAATCATTTCTTCTTGTAAAGAGATTTTTGAGAATAAAACTAAAGACTATGGAACGGCCTGGAGGATACTGAGGCTACCTTCTCTTACAGACCAAATATTCATCAAAGCACAAAGAATACGGTCGATTCAAGAAAAAGGTCAAAATAAAGTCGGTGAGGATGTGCAAGGTGAGTTTATCGCGATTATCAACTACTGCATCATCGCCCTCATGCAGATACAGCTAGGCCAAGATAGTGATATGGAGGTCGCCTTTGAGCGGCTAGAGCCTCTATATGACAAAATTGCAGCAGATACTCAAGCATTGTTAGCCGCCAAAAATCACGATTACGACGAGGCTTGGCGCGACATGCGTGTTACTTCGATGACCGACATCATTTTAATGAAACTACTCCGTGTGAAGCAAATAGAAGACAATGAGGGCAAAACGTTGATTTCGGAAGGGGTTGATGCAAATTATCAAGACATGATTAATTATGCGGTTTTTTGCTTGATAAAGCTGGGAGCGGCTCAAGAAAATTAGGTCAGTAACATGAAGATACTTCAAGAATTTTCACGCTATGCGGTAGGTGCACTTTTCATTTTTTCAGGGATCATAAAAGTCAACGACCCTGTAGGTACAGAAATCAAACTCACTGAGTATTTTCAGGTATTTGCAACGGATATAGCACCTTTCTTTGAATGGTTTGTTCCTGCCTCCTTGTTTTTAAGTGTTTTCCTCTCTGTTCTCGAGGTGATTCTAGGTATAGCGCTTCTCATAGGTTATCGTATGCGCTTTACCGCGTGGACTTTACTTAGTATGATCGTCTTCTTTACCTTCTTGACCTTCTACTCGGCATATTTCGATAAGGTCACAGATTGCGGTTGTTTCGGAGATGCCATCAAACTCACGCCCTGGCAATCTTTCAAGAAGGATTTGATCTTGTTGGTTTTTATCGGAATCATTTTTTGGAAGAGGAAAAGCTTTACGTCCTTGATGAGCCCAAAAGCAAGGGAAATTATCATTCTAGGCTTTTCAGCTCTCTTGGTATTTGTTTCGATCTACGCCATCAATCATCTTCCTTTCGTGGACTTCAGAGCCTACAAAATTGGAAATAACATCCCAGCACTTATGCAAAACTCTGAGCCATTACGCTACAGATACATCATGGAGAAAGACGGTAAAGAATATGAGTTTGATACCTACCCTACCGATGAAGAATATAAGTACTTGGGTACCGAGCTTTTAAATCCAGAGGCTGCAGCCAAGATCACTGACTTTAATGTGTGGCAAGGGGACAATGACTTTACATCTAGTATTCTGCAGGGCACTAAATTGCTTATTGTTATCCATCAGGTAGAAAAAGCCTCGTTGGAAAAGATTGATCGCTTAAGAAATCTAACTTACAACTATCCCGAATTTGAGACAGCTATCCTCACTTCCTCTGGGTACGAAACTTTTGAAGCCTTCCGACACCAACATCAGCTTGGTGCGCCGTACTATTTTGCAGATGCAACGGTACTCAAGACCATGATCAGGTCCAACCCGGGTGTAATACTATTGGAAAATGGCACTGTAGTAGCCAAATGGCATTTTAAGGATACCCCGCTTGCAGATGAAGTTGGGAATTTACTCGCGAGCAAGTGATTTCTGGAAAATGAGCATCTCTACAAGAAAAGTTTTTCTAGTTGGCTTGCCGGGTTCAGGTAAAACCACCCTCGGAATGGAGCTTGCCATCCATTTACAGATACCATTTATTGACCTAGACCAGGAAATAGAAAAGGGATCGAAACAGCAAATCCCAGTGATTTTTAAAGAGCATGGTGAAGGCTTTTTTAGGCAATTGGAATTTGAAACTTTACGAAAAGTAGTTCCTGCACACGACAAGTTTGTGCTTGCTACCGGAGGTGGCACACCATGTTTTTTCGAGAACATGGTATATATGAACGAAATGGGAACTACCGTCTACCTAAACACGGAGGTAGACCAGATAAAGAGAAGATTACAGCAGGACTCAGTAAGGCCACTTATGCAAACCAATACCATTGAAGGCCTCCATAAAGAAAGAAAAAAATGGTACGAAATGGCAATGCACACTATTGCCAACAGAGAGGAAGGTTATCGACTCTTTGATAAAGAATCTGGAGTTTTCCGTTCGCCATAATTTCTCAAACTAGGACTACAACTGACTGTATTTAGCTAAATTTAGCAAGTCAAAATGCTAAATTTAGCTAAAAATGGTAGTTTTAATTCCATAATAAACATTTAAACGAAAAGAAATTAGACACAAAATGTCTCATTCCTGGATAACTAGAAATTTTGAAAAGCAAATATTTTATAGGCTTGAAAAAGGTACAGTGCTTGCTCTATATGGACCTAGAAGAGTTGGCAAAACATCTCTTATTAAGCGTATAATAGCTTCTTTTCGAGGTAAGGTTTTTGAAGGTGAAGGTGATGATATTGACCTAAGGTCTATTTTGTCATCGGCAAAAAAATCTTTAATACTATCCTCATTTTCTGGGTATGATCTGGTTTTTATTGACGAGGCTCAGCGAATACCTCAAATTGGATGGGGACTAAAGATCTTAATCGATCATAATCCAGATTTGAGGATCATTGTCACTGGATCATCTTCTTTTGAATTATCCGGTCAAATCAGCTCTCCCCTTACCGGAAGAAGCTGGACCCTGCTCTTACACCCAATGGCCATAAGCGAACTTTCAAGTTGGAAAGGAACCATGGACATTCGACAAAAGCTACAAGAATACCTGATATTCGGATGCTATCCAGAGGTTGTGCTGACAGAGATACGTCAAAAGAAAATTGATTATCTCATAGAGCTTAGAAATGCCTATTTATTCAAAGATATTTTAGAACTCGAGAATATACAGAATGCATCAAAGCTCACTGATCTCCTTAAACTACTAGCTTTTCAAATTGGAAACGAAGTATCCCTAAATGAACTAAGCAACTCACTTGGAGTAGCTAAACAGACGGTAGAAAGGTATGTTGATCTTTTAGAGAAAACCTTTATTATCAAAAAACTCAATGGCTTCTCTAGAAATCTACGAAAAGAAATCACCAAAACTTCAAGGTATTACTTTTTGGACAATGGTGTGAGGAATGCGCTGATCAACAATTTCAACCAGCCTGATTCACGTAATGATATGGGTCAACTATGGGAAAATTTCTGTTTTTCAGAGCGGCTAAAAGTTCAGCAAACCGAGCCAATTCACGCAAATAATTATTTCTGGAGAACCTACGACCAGCAGGAAATTGATCTTATAGAAGAGAGAGACGGAACCCTGTTTGCCTTTGAGTTTAAATGGAATTCAAGGAAAAAAGTCAAGGTTCCCATAGCCTGGAAGAAAGCCTATCCTGACAGCACCTTCAAGTCCGTAAATACGGAAAACTTCTTGGAATTTCTGATGTAGGATAGCATTCTCTATATCCTTTTATTTCTTGAAAATGAGATATTTAGCCTACTGTTGTAGCTCTAAAAATTGATCCCCCAAGTGATTGTAAATACAGTATTACGGAGATCGCTGGTGACAATAGGTTGGTTTTCAAAATACTCGTAAGGAAAGTACTCTGAATTTGATCTACGATGAACCACCGAAAAATCAATAAAGTAATCAATTGTCCTATAGCCAAATCCTGCACTTATCGCAGTTTGCTCATTTAGCGACTTGAACTGAAAAGGACTAGGTAGGTATGCATAGCCACCGCGAATGGCAAAATTATTCATGCGGTACTCCGCCCCTAGCCTTATGTTCATCACAGACCTGTAAATATTTGTGATGGCCTCATTGTCACCGGAGGCAGCAAAGTCATTTGAATTTATCACAGCATTGGAATAATCCACGAATTCTAAATCGCCACTCAAAAATCCTTTCTTTCCCAGAAAGATGGTAGATCCCAATCCATATCTTGCTGGAGATCTTAGTGTATAATCTGTAGGCAATATTGAGCCCAGATAGGTAGGGATGGATGATCGATCCTCACCGTCTGAAGATGTTGACCCATCCTTCCAATCAGCGTCCAGATCCAAGAAAAATTCCTCTCTCAATGATGTAAACGTAGGCGAAGTGTATTTTGCACCAAAAGTGATAAAAGGAAAGGGCCTGGCAATTACACCAAAATTGAAGTGAACTCCTGTGCCTTGCACTTCCAGATCATCTTCCAAAACAAACCGATCTAGATCCTGGTCTTGTATGAAGTTTCCTTCAGAGTCAAATGTGCCAAAATTTGATTCTTCGTAAATACGATTTTGGCGGTAATTCAGAAATTGTAGTCCCAAACCTCCACCAAAATATAACCGATCGTCATAATTACCTCCCCAACCGATATCGAGGCTATAGTGCGAACCACGTTCCTCTATTAATTCACTCTGCTGCGGAAATCCAACAAAATCAGCAGTATATATCAAATCACCATTTTGCTCAGACTGACCAATCAGAAATTGATCAAATGCAGCAAAGCTCGCTTCATTTAAATCATTTACCCGACTATTAAAGGATTGATCTGCTAAAGCATCAGCTAGGCTGTTGTAGTTATTTCTCCCTTGATATGATCTGTCCACAGCGTAGCTATTTGACCTGCTAAGTGAGATCCCTAATGAACCACCTTTAAAAGGGTCATTAGAAAATCTGCCCTTATTCCAATTGAATACCGCCCCAATATTCGCAATATTAAACTGGTTGTTGAAGGTCTCCTGTGCTCCTTGAAATCCTTCGCCTGGTCGGTCGATAAAGTAATCAGTGGATGCTGAATTGAACAAAATTGATGGCGAGACCGTGAAAACGTTTCGATTAAAAAACCCAAGCCCAGCGGGATTGGTAGCAGCTGAGCTTATATCTCCTCCTAGTGAGAATTGCGTACCTCCAATTCCCTGTATTCGTGCACTGCTACCTAAACTATGATCGGTTGCCCCGAATCTTATCACATCTTCAAAGTATCCAATGGCCTGATCTTGACCATTGGATACAACTGAATAATTGATTAGAATGATTGCTAGTGATAGCTTGATGAGTTTCATTGATTACTCCCTCTATCTATCTTCTTCCTCTTGAGCTCGAAGAAGATCTACTTCTGCTTCCTGAGGACGAGCTCCCGTAACTTGACGATCGGCTAGAGCTGGAGCTGGACCTACCGTAACTGGAAGACCTTCCAGAACTACCAGAAGATCTACCATAGTTTGAGCTTCTTCCCGAACTTGACGATCTTCCAAAAGAAGAATTTCTACCAGAGTTCGATCTGGTATTACTGTAGTCCGCACTACGAGAGGATCTAGAACTATTCCCCACTGTATTTGAGCGAGAGGTAGATCCACGATTGACCGAGCTCGTGCTGCTACTTCTGCCAGAGTTTCCACTGGCTCTACCTGACTCAAGATTTGATTCTCCACTCCTTGAATACCTGCTACTGCGCGACTGATTCAAATAGTCTCTTTGTTGCCGTGCGTAATTTCTAGCCGTTGACCCTTCTCCTGCAACAGTAGTAGCGTTTCTTCTGCCCGCTCTGCCGATATTATTCACACTTCCGCCACGGTTGGTACGAGAAGAATTTGCAATGTTTCGTCTGTATCGGTAATCGCTTACGACATATACAGGACGGTTGTAGATTCCACCGTATGGTGGGCACCAGGTATTTGTGAAGAAGCCTCCTCCCCAGCCCCAGCTATTCCAACCCCAGTTGCTCCAGCCCCAGGCACCATTCCATCCTACGTTCGGTCCCCAAAACGGATCCCAGAAAGGATCCCAAAAAGGGTCATTGAACCTTCTGCCCCATCCAAAAGAAGCATTCCAAAAGTTACCACCCCAATTGTTCCAGCCAAACCCAACATTCCATCTCGGACGATTCCATTGATTCCACTGGTTCCAGCCATTATTATTGTTGTAGTAGTTATTTACCACAATCGGCTCATTTTGGTACGTATTGATAGGATCACTAAAATTTGGATTTACATCAGGCACCTGCGCCAATGCAGCTTGATTAAGACCATTATCCCTTGCTGTATAGCTTTCGATCGTTTTCCCGGATTTGTAGCTATCAATTAGGGCTTGATCCACTCCTTCATCAAATAGTTCTTCTTCAGGAATGTATTGGTATTGCCTACCTAAAAATGACGTTGCCTGACTAGGATCAGCAGAAGCTTTATTTTGACTTGCTTCCGGGTACTGATCTGCATACCATCTCTGTCTATTTTCCTCTTTTTCCCTCTCTTCCTTGATTCGGTCTGTTTTGTTAAAGTACAGATCGTCAAATTCTTGGGCTGAAGCAGATCCAGCGGCAGAAAAAAATGCTACTAAAATGAATGTTTTGATGAAGCGTTCCATAATCTTGTACTTTTTAAGTTAAACGGTATCTTGAGTGACTCTGTTTACCTGCCTGGTAATCTTTGTCCACCTCAGGATTTTAACATTTTTTAGAAAAGCAAACTCCATACCAAACCCCAAAAATTCCAAATGGCAAAAGCAATACCTTCACGGTCAGAGGATTACTCGCTATGGTACAATGAACTGGTTAAAAAAGCAGGATTAGCCGAAAATTCCCCTGTCCGGGGGTGCATGGTCATCAAACCTTATGGCTTTGCCATTTGGGAGAAGATGCAGCAAACGCTGGACCAAATGTTTAAAGAAACTGGCCATGAAAATGCCTACTTTCCTTTACTTATCCCAAAGTCTTTTCTTAGCCGAGAGGAAGACCATGTTGAGGGTTTTGCCAAGGAGTGCGCAGTTGTTACCCATTATCGTTTAAAGAGTGACGAGGAGTCGGGTGGAGTCGTCGTTGATCCTGAAGCAAAGTTGGAAGAGGAGTTGATTGTACGCCCCACCTCCGAAACCGTAATCTGGGATTCATACAAAAATTGGATTCAATCTTACCGGGATCTTCCTATTTTGATCAATCAGTGGGCCAATGTAATGCGCTGGGAAATGCGTACACGCCTATTTTTGAGGACAGCAGAATTCCTCTGGCAGGAAGGACATACGGCCCATGAGACTGAGCAAGAAGCAAAAGATGAGACCAGACAAATGCTGGAGGTTTATGCAACTTTCGCTGAGCAGTACATGGCCATGCCTGTGATCAAAGGTGTCAAAACTGAAAGTGAAAGATTCGCTGGGGCGGTAGACACGTTTTGCATAGAAGCAATGATGCAAGATGGTAAAGCACTGCAGGCAGGAACTTCCCACTTTCTGGGCCAAAACTTTGCGAAAGCTTTTGATGTAAAGTTTGCCACCAAAGAAGGCAAGGAAGAACTGGTGTGGGGGACCTCATGGGGAGTAAGTACGCGCTTAATGGGCGCGTTGATTATGGCACATTCCGATGATGATGGATTGGTACTTCCACCAAAACTAGCCCCAATACAAGTGGTGATCGTTCCGATTTACTTTAATGACGAACAGTTAGAAGCGATAACAAAAGCGATAGAACCCATCATAGCGTTACTAAAAGAGGCTAACGTCTCTGTGAAATTTGACACCCGAGATACGCATAAACCGGGTTGGAAGTTTGCAGAATATGAACTCAAAGGTGTACCCCTGCGATTAGCCATAGGACCAAAAGACCTTGAAAAAGGGACCATTGAAGTAGCAAGAAGGGATACAAAAGAAAAAAGTTTCTACCCTCTCGAAGGGATCACAAACCAAGTGATCGAATTACTAGAAGCAATTCAGGAAAATATCTTCAACAAAGCGCTAAGTTTTCGGGAATCAAACACCCGCGATGCAGATACCTTTGAGGAGTTCAAAAGCCATATAGAGGAAGGTTTTGTATTTGCGCACTGGGATGGAACAGCAGAAACAGAGGATCAGATCAAGAACGAAACAAAAGCCACCATTCGCTGTATACCATTACAGCAAACAGAGGAACCCGGGAAGTGTATATACTCGGGTAAGCCATCAAAAGGGCGAGTACTTTTTGCCAAAGCTTACTAATTAAGTGCCTGAATAGGTTATACGTAAAAAATCGAATTACATTTTCTCTTATAAATTCACGATCAACTAAAAATGGAGTGGCTTATTATTATTGGCTTGATGCTTTTTGGCACGTTCCTTCTGGTAGCGGAAATCATTTTCGTACCAGGTACAACCGTGGTGGGCATTTTGGGATTTATTTTTTCAGCTTACTGCATTTATTTGGGGTATGACTACTTCGGTCCTACAACCGGCACACTGATACTAATTGGAGGCCTGGTCTTAAATGTTGTAGCATTGGTATGGGCATTCAAGGGTAATTCCTGGGAAAGATTTTCTCTGAAGGGGACGATGACCAGCCGTTTTAATGAGGATTTAAAACACAATGTTAAAGTCGGGGATCTGGGTACCTCAATATCTTCAATAAAACCAATTGGTAAAGCTCTTTTTGATGAAATTGAGCTAGAAGTCAGCTCCAATGGAGGATATATCAATGAAAATATTGAAATTGAGGTCGTGAAGGTTGTAGACTCAAAAATTATTGTAACACCAGTATCTAAATAATCATTTTATGGACAGCATTGTGCTGATTTTATTTGTTGTAGGCGGAATTATTTTATTTTTCGTCTTTCTCTACTTTGTTCCGGTCAATCTCTGGATCACAGCCATTTTCTCTGGCGTCCGGGTTGGCTTATTGGAGTTAGTCTTCATGCGCATCAGAAAAGTGCCGCCTTCGATAATCGTAAATTCATTGATCACTGCGACAAAAGCGGGTCTTACCATAGCGGAAGAAGAAGGAGTGCCGAGAAGACAGCTAAGGTCCCAAGACCTGGAAACACACTACTTAGCTGGTGGAAACGTGCCACAAGTAATCAAAGCGTTGATTTCTGCAGATAAAGCCAACATCAACCTCACTTTCAAGCAGGCCACCGCCATTGATTTGGCGGGGCGTGATGTTTTCGAAGCAGTCCAAATCTCAGTAAATCCCAAGGTAATCAATACACCTTCGGTAGCTGCGGTTGCGGCTGATGGTATTCAATTAGTAGCAAAAGCAAGGGTGACAATTCGAGCCAATATCCAGCAGCTTGTTGGAGGTGCAGGTGAAGAAACCATATTAGCAAGAGTGGGTGAGGGTATTGTGACTTCAGTGGGTTCAGCTTCAACCCATAAAGAAGTACTTGAAAATCCAGATAAAATCTCAAAGTTGGTTCTACAGCGAGGATTAGATGCGGGTACGGCATTTGAAATACTGTCCATTGATATTGCCGATGTAGACGTAGGTGCAAACATTGGAGCCAAATTGCAGACCGACCAAGCTTCCGCAGATCTTAAAGTAGCAGAAGCAAAAGCCGAGGAGCGTAGAGCGATGGCCGTAGCTGAAGAGCAAGAAATGGTAGCTAAGGCACAAGATGCACGAGCCAAGGTGATATTAGCTGAAGCTGAGGTTCCAAAAGCCCTAGCAGAAGCATTTAGAAATGGCAACGTGGGGGTTATGGACTACTATAAGGTTCAGAATATAGAAGCAGACACCGATATGCGAAGCTCTATTGCCGGCTCAGGTAAGAAGAAAAAGTAGAAAAATAAATAGGGATTAAAGCCCGCCTTGATGTTCAAGGCGGGCTTTTTTATTTACCAATTTTATAGACCTTATACTTCTCTACATCGGCTTTGAGATCATAATTGGCGGTTAATTCATCCAAGAACCAACTATGAGGGTATCTATCAGAAACCACAATGTAAGTTGGTTTTTGCTTGAGAATACCTCCCAGCTCATTTTTAATATCAATTCCTAACTCCTTGATGTGGTAGGGAAAAACGGTGAGCGTGGGATGTACATATTTTGTGGGTGAGCGTTTATCAAAAAACCAATAGAGGATACTAGGCGAATCTGCAGCAAAGAGCGTGTCATCAGGCTCTATTCTATTATCAAAGTACTGCACTAGCTCTTTTCCACTGTCAAAACGGTAATTTTTATAGATCACACTTAGGCATATGGCATAACAGACCATCAAAACCGCTGATGTTTTATAAAAAACGTTTGCCTGAAAGAGCTTTTTCAAGAATTTCAGGTGATATCCTTCACCCGCAAGCAAACTCAATGGAATCACCAATTGAAGTAAGTAATGCTTAAATGGTTTTCCAGTCAAATTGATTGCTACAAGATCAAAAGCAAGCAGGAGCGCAATCAAAATTTTAAAGTTGACAGGAACATGCATAAGCCTCCAAGTGAGAATCGCTATCACCAGTGCCGGCAAATACATCAGCAAAGCAGTCAGATTGAACTTTAGAGAAGTTTCCAAATGATGGCTTGCAGCATAGTTTCCTGGTATTACATACGTGATGTGGTGGTAGTACTCCCAGTTACCAATGCTGTAAAAATATAGATGCACCAAAGCGTAAGGCAATACAAAGCCTGCCACCATCACTGCCATGGGGATGAAATTCTTCCAAAAGGAGTGTTGCTTGATTGACACAAACAGAAAAAAAAGCCCCAATGCAGCAAAGTCAAAAGCAATGTGCTGCTTTACAATAAACCCTATGCCGATCAACAACCCGGACACAAAATATCCCTTCCAGGTCAGCGCCTTTTTAAAAGCCAGCAACCCTAAAGCAAAAAACCACACAAAATAGAGTTCAGTATTTCCAGAAAGCCCGAAGAAATAATTGAACATCAATATGAGGATGAAGCCTGAAAGCAAAGAAGACTCGAACGATAAGCCCCAACGTCGCTTAAAGCAATAGAGCAAAAACCCAGTGGCCGCTACCACAAGGGCGGACATAAATCTGATCGCAATCAGCGATTTTCCAAAAACAAGCTGAATACCACTGTAAATGAGAAAAATACCCGGTGGCTTAATATCCTGTACGTCTTTATAAAGCTCAAACCCATTGAGTAGGTGATCTGCAAATACCGCATAAGTTGCCTCATCTCTATCTAGTGTAATAGGGATGAAAGAATGAAAGCGAATGATCAAAGCAAAAGTTAAGAATGGGAAGAAAACGAGTGCTGGACGTCTCTCCATCATGATTTTAAACTCAAGGAGTCGATCAATTAGTCTCATTTTCAAAAAGCTATCTGCTGAGTTACAGGTACCTGCTTATGCAAACCATCTTGTGAAAATCATAAAGATGATCGAGAACTTAGGTAGAGGAGGCTGCAGCCAATCATTCAATCACCTTGACGAGATAGAACTCACTTAGATCAGGATGTTTCACCAGATCATTTGGATTAAAATCTTCTATGGGGATAGTGGAAGCGTACAGGTCAAATTGAAACCTCATGATCTTTTTGGTAAAGTGAGCTAGATCAAGTGGTTGCTTCGCATAGTGACCCTCCGGGAATTCTGTCTGGTCGAGTTCACTTTCTTCCTTCATTTGCTGGTGAACATCAATGACCTGATTGGTCTTTTTATCGACAAGCTCAGTGGTGAAGTGATAAAAACTCTGAATTTTCTGTCGGTAGAATTTTAAATAGTACGACTGCTTGAATTCTGAAATGGTCATGTCTAAAACTAAGGTGAGTGTCTTCTTAACCACACGCAATGTAGCAGTAAAAAACTTTTGTTCAATCTCTAGGCAGAATTTTTATAGCGGACTCTTTGATCAAGAATACCTAACGTGGGGGTATTAGAAAAGCACTTTCACTAATTAAAATCGCTATGATCTAAATCCAAAACGCTTTTAAAAACTACTATCAAGAAAGGAAATAAGAACGGGAACACCACTTCCCGGACAGCATGAACGCGCAATTGTGCTTTTTATTAGAATTCAAAGAAACGATCACTTTCAGCATTCATTTTTCGCAGCAGAGGACTGCAGCGGTATCTGTCTTCCCTGTAAGTATCGTACAGCATGTCCATACTTTGCACACACCAGGCTATGCCTTTCTCATCAGCCCACCTGAGTAAGCCTTTAGGATAATTGACACCTTTTGTCATCGCCAAATCCAAATCCTCTCGGCTGGCGATTTGAAGAAATAGTGCATCGGCCGCTTCATTAATCAACATCACAAGGATCCGATCCAGGATACTTTGACCCAATACCTCGTCTTCCGTAGGCGTTGGATTCACAGCATTTTCAGCGTAATTGTAGTATCCTCTACCCGACTTTCGTCCCAAAAATCCTGCCTCTACCATTCGTTTCTGCGTCAATGAAGGCTTATATCTTGGATCATAAAAAAAGGATTTGAAAACTGACGCTGTTACGGCAAAATTCACGTCGTTACCAATAAAATCCATCAACTCGAAAGGACCCATACGAAAATTCCCCTGCGTTTTCATCGCCCAGTCAATCGTGACTGCATCAGCTATCCCTTCTTCATAGATCCTTAAAGCTTCTCCATAAAATGGTCTCGCAACCCTATTGACAATAAATCCAGGTGTGTCTTTCGTGCGAACTGTCACTTTTTTCCATGCATCTATCCACTCCTGGGTCTTCTCTACAGTTTCTGTTGCTGTTTGTATCGCGGGCACGATTTCCACAAGCGGCATCAAAGGGGCAGGATTAAAAAAATGAAGGCCAAGAAAACGACTCGCATCTAACATCTCTGCACCTATTGAAGCCAGAGAAAGAGATGAAGTGTTGGAAGCGATTACAGCATCCTTACTTACTACCTGCTCCACCTCGGAAAAAACAGCGCGCTTAATATCCAGATCCTCTATGATAGCTTCGATGACTAGCTCGGAATTACTTAGATGCTGCATCTCGGTAGTAAAGCCAAGTCGGCTAAGCACCAAATCAGCCTCTTTTTGATTGTACTTGCCTTTGTCCACCATGCGTTGCATGATCCTTATCAAGCTATCTTGCGCAGCGCTTAGTTGATCTTCATTTTTGTCCAGAACCAGTACTTCCCACCCATTCATGGAAGCAACCTGGGCGATTCCTCGACCCATTGTACCAGCACCGACTACTGCTAAATTGGGCATTTATTCTCCGGTAAATTTTGGTTTTCTCTTTTCAATAAAGGCCTGTATACCTTCTTTATGATCACTTGTTTTTGTTGCTTTTATCTGAAATTCCTTTTCCATCGCTAACTGCTCTTCCAATGAATTTTGATGGGATTCATTTAAGAGCTGCTTGGTAAAAGCTAAAGCTTTAGTGGGCATACCGGCCAAGCGACTTGCAAGCTCCAATGCCTGTGCCTCAAACTTCTCAGGATCAAAAACCTTGTAGATCATGCCCATTTGCTCCGCCTCGGCTGCTGGTACCTTTTCACCTAACATCATCAAGGCAGAGGCTTTGGCAAATCCAACTGATCGAGGCAGCATAAAAGTGCCTCCACTATCTGGAACTAAGCCAATTCCACTAAACGCCTGAACAAAGTGCGCTGAAGAGTTGGCAACTGTAATATCACAGGCCAAAGCGATATTTGCTCCAGCTCCAGCTGCAATTCCATTCACCGCAGCAATTACAGGTTTTGATAAATTCCTTATTCTTCTGACGATTGCATTGTAATAATCTTCAACCACATCCCCTATTTCAAAACCGGGGGATATCGCTTCCTGAAGATCTTGTCCGGCACAGAACGCTTTACCTGTGCCAGTGATCATCACAGCGCGAATAGTGGGATCAACTTGCAAAGCATCAAGAGCAGCAAGTAGGCGAGTCGCCAGGTCAGCATTGATGCTGTTGTATACTTCAGGCCTGTTAAACTGAAGAATTCCTATCTGATTATCCCGTTTTTCTATTAAGGTCATTTTCTTCAGAAGATCGAGTGTTGGTTATTCGCAAGGACCAAATTTTACTAGTGACATTTGAAGTAATCAAAGGGCTCAAGGCATTCCTCACATTTATACAGTGCCTTGCAGGCT
Organism: Bacteroidota bacterium; assembly: GCA_039026695.1. Classification (GTDB taxonomy): domain Bacteria; phylum Bacteroidota; class Bacteroidia; order Cytophagales; family Cyclobacteriaceae; genus Ekhidna. The sequence continues at coordinate 6,183 of JBCCLV010000053.1, read as the reverse complement.
GTGGAGCCAAATTGGCTAATCATGGTCGTTTTCTTCGACTTACAATGGGGACAGTTTACTTCATTGGGACTTTTGGGGTTGGGTGGGGCAATGCCGTACGCTTGCAGCAATTTCTTACCATTTTCTGTCATCCATTCGGTAGTCCACGGTGGTGAAAGCTCTGTCAACACTTTACATTGATCATACCCCTCCATCGAGAGTCTTTTGCGAATGTTCTTTTCAATCTCAAGCATCGCAGGACAGCCGGAGTAAGTAGGCGTAATCACAACTTCGATTTTATTTCCAACACTCACCTTTCTGACTATACCAAGATCTACAATAGAAATCACCGGTATCTCAGGGTCTTTTACCTCTTGCAAAATCTCGTAGATGTCTGCAACCGAAACACCATTTATTGGTTCCAAACTCGTAATTTCGGTATGATTCTCTAGTGGCGACACCCCCAAGTTACCAATCTAATCCCGGATAAGCTCTTTGTAAAAATTGCATTTCTGCTAAGATATAACCTAAGTGTTCTGAATGGCGACCGATCTTTCCACCAACTTGGTCATGGGAATCAATTGGAATATCCAGGGTAGCTTCTTGCATTACCTGATTGATTTTATCATCCCGTATTTTTCGGATTTGAGATAAGTTCACCCCGTACCCTTCTTTTTGGGCCTGAAGGTCTGCTTCGCTACCAAGTATAAGTTCATTGGAATACGGCCACAGAAAACCAACTGCTTTCATCATGCGCTTTCGGCTTTCTTCTGTACCATCGCCCAATCTGATCACCCAATCGCTACTCCACTTGAGGTGGTATATCGCTTCTTTGTGCGATTTAGCTGCAATTGCCGCTATTTGATCATTAGCACTCTCTAGCAATGCTTCATAAAAATAGCAACTGAAAGAGTCGAAAAGGAACTGTCGTAGTATGGTTTGTGCAAAGTCGCCGTTTGGCTGTTCTACCAGTAAAACATTTCGGAATTGCCATGCATCGCGTAGATAGGCCAAATCATCTTCTGAACGACCTTTCCCTTCAACTTCGGCTGCATATTGGTACCATAATCGAGCCTGTCCAATCTGGTCTAAGCTTATGTTGGTTAGTGCAATGTCTTGTTCTAGAATAGGACCATGTCCGCACCAAGCTGCTAGTCTCTGTCCCAATATTAGACAATTATCTGCTTGCTGAAGTGTGTATTGAAGTAATGAATTACTCATCACATGTGCTTGACTTCATCCGGGAGCTGATAAAAGGTAGGATGTCGGTATACTTTGTCTTTCGCCGGCTCGTAAAATGGACCAGAGTCCTCAGGATCAGATGCAGCAACATACTTTGACTCCACAACCCAGATGCTCACTCCTTCATTTCTCCTTGTGTAGACATCACGCGCATTCTGAATCGCCATCTTTGCATCTACTGCGTGTAGACTACCGACGTGCTTGTGGTTAAGCCCTGCCTTGCTACGAATAAATACTTCCCAGAGCGGCCAATTTTTCATAAGATGTGGGATTTAAGCAGCTTTTTGACTTGCCGCAACTTTCTTTTCAGCGTGAGCTAGCGCTGCCTCTCTCACCCATGCGCCATTTTCCCATGCACTCTTTCTTGCAGCTATACGCTCTCTGTTACAGGGACCATTTCCTTTTATTACAGCAAAAAATTCTTTCCAATTGATGGATCCAAAATCAAAATGCCCTCGGTCCTCATTCCACTTGAGATCGGGATCAGGGATTTGTAGACCTAACAGGTCAGCTTGTGGTTTGCTTACATCCACAAATTTTTGTCTGAGCTCATCATTGGTAAATCGCTTGATTCCCCATCTCATAGACTGCTCAGTATGCGTAGAATCGGCATCCGTAGGACCAAACATCATCAATGCTGGCCACCACCAGCGATTTAGCGCATCTTGCGCCATTTCTTTTTGCTGTTCCGAGCCCTTACATAAGGTCAGCATGATTTCATACCCCTGTCTTTGATGGAAAGATTCTTCTTTACAGACCCTGACCATAGCACGAGCATAAGGTCCATAAGATGCACGGCAAAGCGGCACTTGGTTCATGATTGCTGCACCGTCCACCAACCAACCTATAGCGCCCATATCGGCCCAGGTCAGTGTGGGGTAGTTAAATATGCTAGAATACTTAGCTTTTCCTGAATGTAGGTCATTTAGCAATTCCTCTCGCTCCACTCCCAAAGTTTCGCATGCACTGTATAGGTATAGACCATGTCCAGCCTCGTCCTGAACCTTTGCCAAGGCAGCCGCTTTTCTTCTTAGTGACGGGGCTCTTGTCAACCAATTGGCTTCAGGGAGCATTCCAACAATTTCAGAATGTGCATGCTGCGAAATTTGTCTTATTAAGGTTCTGCGATAATTCTCAGGCATCCAATCCTTTGGCTCGATCCGCACGTCCTCGTCAATTTTTCTATTGAATCTCTCTTCTAAACTTGGATTATCCATGTGTTTGGGGTGTTATGAATAAATATATGAGCATGAAAATAACTGTTTTTTCTCTAAATAGTTCGCTTAATTGAAGGCCATACTAGGAAGGTACTCTTTCCAGAAAAGTATGTGTGCTACAATGAAGAAAAGTGAGATATTAAGACTTCTAGACATCAAAGTTTAAGGTCACTTTTTCGGTTTTTGGTCTCGCCCTACAGCTTAAAACCAACCCCCTGGCAAGTTCGTCTGGTTCAAGGGCATAATTTACATCCATGTCTACTTCCCCAGATTCTACTTTTCCAACACAGGTACTACAGACTCCTGCTTTACACGCATAAGGCAGCTCCAGTCCATGTTCGTACGCCTCATCTAGAATCGAGCTTTCAGAATTATAAGGAAAGGTAACGCTGCTGCCATCTAAAGTGATCGTTATTTCAGACTGATATTTTGAATGTGTAGCTTCTGTTTGCCTTTCACCTAGTTTGGCTGTGGGAGATGTAAAAAGTTCAAGATGAATTTTATCATCAGCAACATTAAAATCTTTTAGTTGCTCTTTTACCGATAACATCATTTCTTCAGGTCCGCAAGTAAAGTAGTGATCTACAGAGGCTGGATCAAAAAACTGGCCCGAGTATCTTCTCAATTTCTCCCTGTCAATCCTTCCAGAGAAAAGTACTGACTCCTGTCTCTCTTTACTAAGAACGTGAAAAAGGCTAAATCTGCCCATAAATTGGTTTTTAAGGGCTTCCAGGCGTTCGTGAAAAATGATTGAGCTAGTGCGCCTATTCCCAAAAAACAAGATGAAATTACTCATCGGCTCTACACGCAGGGTTGTTTCTATGATGGAGATAATCGGTGTAATTCCACTTCCACTGGCAAAAGCCACGTACAATCGTTCTGTGCTGGGGTCAAGGGGCACATAGAATTTTCCATTAGGAGGCAAAACGTCTATAAAGTCACCTTCCACCAGCTTTTCATTCGCGTAAGTGGAAAATTTTCCTCCCTGAAGTTTCTTGATTGCAACCGTAAGCTCGTTATTCAATGGACAGGAGCAGATCGAATAAGATCTTCGGGTGTCATCTCCGTCTATGGTGGCTCGAAGGGTTAAGTGCTGTCCTTGAATAAATTGGAAATCTTTTTGCAATTGCTTGGGTACATCAAAGGTGATTGCTACTGTATCCTCGGTAAGATGCTGCAACTCTTTGACCATAAGGCTGCTAAATTTCGACATATTGGGGTGTGGTATTTTTTTACTGGAGACTTAACAGGCTCAATACCTTGCTAACGTCATAAACTCAACTTATGCCTTAACGTTTGGATTTTGCTTTGCAAACGTTTCTGTAGCGGATGGCTGAGCATGAAGATCTTTGATCCGTTTTCAAGCACCAAAAAGGCACGATATTCCCGTGTTACTGTAACCCTCCTATTTTCCAAAAGAAATTCGGTAGGCTTTATTTTAGTCTCCTCCACCGCTATTTCAGCTTGCTTAAATTCCACCCACTTTCCAAATCGCAACCCCATCGACCAAATACCTGTGAAAACTTGCTTTCTCAAAGGGTCAATTTCCAACAGCTTAATTGCAAACCAAAAGAAAGGGCCGATCAATGAAAATGAAACGGGAAAAATCAAAGAGAAGGGCGAGGGAAATAGCTTAAACGAATAGTAAATCAGGGTTAGGGAAGCAGCAGTTGTAGCAAGTCTAAGAGGTAATGAAAGTGATTTTCCTTGGTTGATTTTAATTGAATGCATACCTCAAAAAAATATCAAACTATTTTTTGATCAACCTGTTATGGACTCAACTTTTCAAGAAAATGCCAAAAACCGAAGGAAAAGCACATGTTAGCAGTGATAGATTAGGAGCAGAATGAAACAAATTCCCTTATTTCCTCTCAATATAGTCGCATTCCCAGGTGAAGACATCAATCTGCACGTTTTTGAGCCTCGCTACAGACAGTTAATCAACGACTGTCTTGAAGAAGATTCAACTTTTGGTATTCCATCCTACATCAATAATAAGATTGAAATGGGTACTGAAGTGGAGATTGTAGAAGTTGCTAAAGAATATAGTGATGGTCGAATGGATGTAAGAACTAAGGCTCTTGGTGCTTTTCAGGTCCAAGACTATTGGAATCCTTGGAACGATAAACTATATGCTGGAGGAGAAATCACTTACGTTGACAATAGCAGTGGAAGCACTGATTTAGTGCTGTTGCTTCGAATGAAAGAGCTAGTTAACGAATTGTTTGTTTGGTTACAGGAACCCAAAGTTCCCAACGTGGCTACTGCCAAATCTGTGTTTGATTTGGGGCATAAGATCGGTTTAAAGATCGAAGAAGAATATCAGCTCTTAAAAATGTCTACCGAAAACGATCGGCTTGAGTTTGTGGTACAACACCTAGAAAATCTACTGCCTGCTTTAGAAAGAGCACATATTGCTCAAGAGAAAATAAAGCAAAACGGTCATTTCAAGCACCTTGACCCTCTGGAGTTTTAAGATTGAGCTAAGTCTTTCTGCAGGTCCTTTGGAAAGCTAGGTTAAGGAATTTCACGGCTGACTAAAAGACTATAATTCATAAAATAAAAAGGTAATTTCCCGTAATGAATGAGATTTCTGGTTTTGGAGTTGTCTTGCTATTTGTGGTTGGTGCTGTGGGATTTCTACTTACTACGCTCTTAGTTGGAAAATTGCTGAGACCTTCTAAACCTAACCCTGAAAAACAAAGCACCTACGAATCAGGGGAAGAAGCCGCAGGCACTGCATGGGGTCAATTCAATGTTCGCTTTTACATCATTGCCCTGATATTTTTACTCTTCGAAGCAGAGCTGGTTTTTTTGTTTCCATGGGCAATAGTTTTTGGAAAAGAATCACTGATTGAAGAAAGTAACGGATTGTGGGCCACTTTTTCTTTGATAGAAACTTTTATTTTCATTATCATCTTAATAATAGGGTTGGTTTATGTCTGGGCAAAAGGTATGCTAGAATGGATTAAACCCACCCCCATAAAATCAGATTATCAATCAAAAATTCCAGAAAGCGCATACGCAAATTTTGAGGGTCAGATGAATGGATAGCGGTCAATTTCAAAAAATCAAATCAGGCGAGGGAGGAATAATTGTATCAAAGATTGATGACCTTCTTAATTGGGCAAGACTTAGCAGTTTATGGCCGATGGGGTTTGGTCTGGCTTGCTGCGCCATTGAATTCATGTCTACCGCATCCTCTGCTTATGACTTAGACCGATTTGGTGTAATCCCAAGGAATTCGCCACGCCAATCGGATGTCATGATCGTCTCTGGAACGGTAACATTCAAAATGGCGGATCGTGTGAGACGTTTGTTTGAGCAAATGGCAGAACCTAGGTACGTTATTTCAATGGGATCGTGTGCCAATTGTGGTGGCCCTTACTGGGAACATGGTTACCATGTACTTAAAGGCGTAGATCGCGTGATTCCTGTAGATGTTTACGTACCTGGCTGTCCTCCACGTCCCGAGGCACTAATTGGAGGATTTTTGAAACTTCAAGAAAAGATCAGAACAGAATCAGTAATTGCCCCTACAAGACTTCAAAAGATTTTAAAGGAGCGAGAGGCTGAGATGGTCTAAGTAGCACTGGTAAGCTGACGCTACAAATAGATTGCTAAGAGTAATATCAACAAAGAATTTCTATAACAATTGAAGAAAAAAAGCAACTTCTCGAAGATAATCTTCCCTGAAGACTTGAAGGTGAGCGATCAGAAGCAACTCCAACAGGCTTAATAAATT
>JBCCLV010000052.1:0-26407 GCA_039026695.1 Bacteroidota bacterium | reverse complement strand
GGGCTCCGTACATCACCGATTCAAATAATCCTATATGCAAGTTTGGCTTCAACTTTACATTCAAATGATGAAAAGCCATGTACTTTTTGGAGAAACTACCCGTTCCAAAAGTGCCGCCAGCATTGCCCTGAACCTCTCCGATAAGTTCTGCGAAAATATTTGTGTAGTCAAAGATTTTTGTTTTCGTATTGATCCTTAAGTATGGATAGTTGTTGGCGTAATCAGAAAGGATCAATGATCTCTCGCCATTTCCCACAAAGTGCTTCCCAAACCCTAGCTGGGCAGATATACTATTGCTAAGACCAAAATCTACGTACCCTTGCGCTCTCAGGAAGTCTACTCCTGTATCATTATACTGCTTCCAAAATCCCTCAAAAGGAACTACCAAGGTGCTATCGCGAACATTATTGATATAAGCAGGGTAGCGTGCCTGATTTTCCGTGAGAGAAGTGTAAAAGGCAATTTTTTTATCTATGACTCCTCGAAGCTCAATACCGCGAGAGTTAACGAAATTGGTCCCGATTCCGTCATTTCCCGTGCCAAGCGAGAACTGAACCAATGGGTTGAAATGCACCTGAACCTTTTTATCAGCATAATAGTACATATCCGCTGGATAGGTATAAAACTTTCGTAGTATTGGCTTGCGGGAAAGCGATGAATCCATGGTGTATCGCCTCAATTCCTTCTTTAGAAAATCACTTTTAGGAACACCGATAAGGTTAAAAGTAGAAGATCTGGAATATGGCTTAATGACTCCAGAGAAGCTTTTTTTGTCTCTAATCTCTGCAACATCAAGGAATTGGTAGGCCAAATGACCTATTGGGAAATCTGTTGACTGGCTCCTGGCGCTTTGCCAAAAGATGAATAAAATAAAGGCTGAAATTAAGTGCCTATAAATATCTGTTGAAGAACGCATGCAGCCTTGAAGATAGATGAAACTTCAATAGCCCACAATTGGGAAGAACAACACTAAATTTCGTATAGCTTCCTTCAAGTGTAGAATCAGAAGAGAGTTCCCTGAATGACCCTTGGCTTTTTTGCCCATCCATTAACCGTGCGACCACCGTATTTCCAAGAGTCCCTGCGCTCCTTTTTAATCTGGTCATCTAGATTTCCATTAGGGATAAAACCATCTTCCATTTTTTGGGCCGCATTGGTTAATGATCTTAACGCCTGTAACTTATCACTGTGGCCAATGCGTGCGCGCTCTACACAATTTTTCAGGATGCTAATACTTTCGTCGTACACGCTAGTAGGTACTGGAAAAGGGTGCCCGTCTTTGCCTCCATGAGCAAAAGAAAATCGGGCCGGATCTGCAAATCGCGATTGCGTACCATAGATTACCTCGCTCACAAGCGCCAGGGATTGCAGCGTTCTGGGGCCCAAACCCTGGATGAGTAGTAAGTCCTCAAACTCACTGATAGGTAGGTCATTTGCCACGGCCAAAATGCTTCCCAACCTTTTCAGGTCCACGTCACTTTGTCGAACGTCATGATGAACTGGCAAACGTATCTTTCTGATCTCGTCCATAAGTCGATCCGGATTTTGCTCTGTCATATCCAATATGGCATCTCTACTAGAAGCTGCATTGGCATGAGTAAGATTTAAAATATTGCCATGGTTTTTACCTAACACATAATCATGAGGTTCATTGATGTAGCTAGAAAGATCCCTCGAAGACCAATGGTATCTTCTTGCATAGCCAAGTACACCATTCATTCCCTGTTGCACCACGGACCAATCTCCCTCTTTTGATATAATAAAGGAATGAAGATAAATCTGATACCCGTCTTGCAGTGCAGTATTATCCACTTTGGCAACTAGTCGGCTACTCTTCACTAAAGATTCTCCATCAAGACCGGTTTGGTCTGCTACACGAAGCAGCTCATTTGGGGTTTGCCTGCTGTATTTTCCACGACCTCCGCAAATAAAAATACCTAATTCTTTAGCTCTGGGATTGATCGCACTTTTTAGCGCTCCTAATACCGAAGTTGTAATACCGGAGCTATGCCAGTCCATTCCCAGCACACAACCTAGGGATTGAAACCAGGCTGGATCACTCATCCTTTGGATGAAAGTAGCCCTTCCGTACTCAATAATGATCGCCTCTGCAATTGCTCCCCCAAGCTTGGTCATTCGCTCCGCTAGCCATTTAGGAACCCTGCCGTTATGAAGTGGTAAATCTGCTGATCCAGCCTGATACATAAAAGAAAATTACTAAAATTTTTAGTAAACTCGTTTAAGTCTGTGGGTTTTCTTTTAGCAATCGGTAGATGGTAGACTGGCCAAGTTGCAATATCTCAGCTACTTTCTTAATATCATCATACCTTTTTAAGAAGTGCCTGATAATTTTTAGCTGATAATCCTTCATGGATAACTCTTCAGATAGTATTTCAGCTAACAAATCTTGTTGAGCAAAGGTGATATCTTGAGCTACAATCTCCTCGGTATCTGACATAACTGAGGCTAATTCTACGACGGACTTAAGTTCCCGAATATTGCCGGGAAAAGGGTAGCTCATGAGTTTATGCAACGCATCCTTTGCGAACCCTTTGACTTCTGCCTGATTTTCTTCTGCAAAAGACTTGGCAAAGGCACGTGCAAGCAGAATGATATCCTTATCCCGGTCACGCAGGGGCGGTAGCTCGATTGGGAGACCAAATAAACGATAGTATAGGTCTTCCCTAAATCTCCCTTGCTTTACAGCATTTGCCAAATTTTGGTGCGTTGCAGCAATAATCCGGCAGTCAATTTTAATCACACCTGTACCTCCCACTCTGGTAATTTCTCTTTCCTGGAGGGCGCGAAGCAATTTTGCCTGTAACGCAACTTCTAACTCCCCAATCTCATCTAAAAATAAAGTGCCGCCTTGCGCCTGCTCAAACTTTCCAATATGCTTTCCCGAAGCGCCCGTAAAAGCTCCCTTCTCGTGCCCAAAGAGCTCGCTCTCGGCCAGGTCTTTGGGTATCGCCCCCATATTTACAGGTATGAAAGCCTTTTTTCGTCTATCACCATTATAGTGAATGGCTTTGGCCACAACCTCCTTCCCCGTACCGGTTTCTCCGGTGATCAAAACATTAATATTGTTTTGTGCTGCTTTCTCTAAGAGCTTATAGACTCTTTTCATTTCCAGACTCTGCCCAACAATACCAGCCTGAAAATCATACTTTTTCTCTACTTCGTCCTGAAGTAATTCTACCTTTTGCTCTAGCTTTTTGCTTTTGCTGAATTGGTTTAGGATATGAAGCAATCGATCTCTGATGTCTTCCGTTTTGGGTAAATAATCATAAGCCCCACGCTTCAATAAATCCACCGCAATTTGAATATCCTGCTGCTCAGAAATTACAATCACAGCGGCATCTGGTAGCTCTTGTTGGATTTTATCAAACAGCTTTGATCCGTCGTAATCTGGTAGCCTTAGGTCTAATGTGATCAGTTTCGGCGCTTCTTTAAGTGATTTAAGTAATTGAGCACCATTTGAAAAAGCCGAAACCTCATGATTTGGGTTGAGACTCAATGTATGGACCAATAGCTTTCGATACCACTCATCGTCATCTACCACAAATACTTTAATACTGGAATCATGCATTTCACCTGGATTTAAGATGATTGTCTAATGCGTCGACTAGTTCTGATACTTGACCTACAATTTGTTGCTGCTGCCTTTCCGAAATTTTCATTCCCTCAAGGCAACTTTGCTCATGTTCCTTAAGTAATGCCACTAATTTCTCAGCCTTGAAATGCCTGGCAGGAGCAATTATCTTATGAAGCGCTTCACCCGCACCTGCCCATTCTTTGCTATCACATCTCTCTTGAAAAGCTTTAATATTTTCGTTTGATGCTTTGATAAAAGTACTGATCATGTCCCGCACGAAGGCAACATCGCCCATCTTCTCCAGATTTTCAAGAGAGAATGGAGGATTTGAATCATTCATTCGCGATGTAGTTGTAATTCGATCCTCGATTGCGGATAAAAGTATAGCCTCATCAATGGGTTTCATCAAGATTCTATCGATCCCCGCTTCTACTGCCTTAATTCTATCCTCGCTGGTGATCGCAGCGGTAATACCTAAAACATAAAGTTTCTGAACCTTCCTTTGCTCCCTAATTTTCTTTGCGATCTCAATCCCGCTTAAGCCTGGCATTCGTATATCTAACAAGGCAATATCCACTTGACCTTCAGTAAGTTGCTTGTATGCTTCATTTCCATCTTTTGCAAACTGAAGGTCTACTTCGAAAGGCACTAACATTGATTCCAACAACTTTCGATTATAGTCCTCATCGTCTGCTATCAAAATCCTCAATCCTGTGATCCTTGAATGGATTTTCAATTTTTCCTTAGTGACCTTTTCTTTATTTGCTTTTTGGTAGGGAAGCACCACAGAAAAAATGCTTCCTTTATTCACCGTGCTTTGTACTGAAATGCTTCCACCATGTAGCTCCACAAGGTTTTTTGTGATGGTAAGTCCCAGACCTGTGCCAACTATCTGATCAGATGCCTTGCTTTGTCCAAATTCTGTGAAGATCGACAGACGATCTTGCTCAGATATACCTATCCCGGAATCCGAAACCTGTATTTCGAGCCTCATCTGATCTCCCTCATCTTCAAGTGCGCTAGCGGAAACTTGGATTTCACCTCGCTCCGTAAATTTGATCGCATTGGATACTAGGTTCAGCAAAATCTGCTTTAGGCGAAAAGGATCACCCAATAACTTTTCAGGAAGTGCATCAAAGTTGAGTTCAAGCCCGAGTCCCTTTGTAGAAGCTCGCCCTTGCATCAGTTTAATTACATCCAGTAGCGTTTTTGCGGGATTGAATGAGACTTTTTGCAACCTTACTTTATCTGCTTTCAATTTGGCATGATCAAGGACCTCATCAATCAGGTGATTAATATGACCATTTGCTCCATCAATTATTTCCAATTGTTCACGCTGTTCTCGGTTCAGATCTCCCTTCAGTAGTTGTTTGGTAAAGCCAGTGACCGCATTCATGGGTGTACGGATTTCGTGACTAATCGCATTTAAAAAACGCTCTTTCTCCTGAGCAGTTTGTACGGCATTTGCTTTGGCCAGACCTAAGACCGACTGATATTGACGCGTTCTGATGATATAGAAAATGAGGATCACAAATGCTGTAAGCAATAGTGCAGGTCCGGCAATGCTCACCATTTGAATATATCTATTCGTTTCAAAAGCGATCAACTGCACATTCCGATTGTTTCCTTTCAGCTTAAGAAGCTCTTCTGCTTCTAGAGACGACAATATCGATTCGATGCTGGTCTGCATTTCCTGATGGTCTCGCTCCAAAGAAAACTCCTTTAGTCTCAATTTATATTGTGCTTTCTGAGCCCTTTCAGCAACAGAGTCCAGCCGATCACTGACTAATTTTCTGTATTCTTTTGACCTGTAAATATCTACCGTATCGGAAAGCAGAACTTGCTCTTTCCTCCCAAAAACTCTGTTTAAGAATCCTTTCTTTTTACGCAAAATCGTATCTGGCAGGATTTGCTGTACAGGGATTTTATTTAAGTCTCTCGTAAAATCATCGAGCTGAACATCTAGAGAGGCATAATCTAGCTTTGCTACCTGTAGCAATATTGTTTGCTTTGCTAATATTAGATTCTTGGTAGAATCAATCAGCTTTGTAGTGGCTTTTTGTCCCATCTGACCCTTCAGCTTTTCAAGTAGAGTCAGCGCATTTTGCACGTGAAAGTTTGAAGAATCTAGGTACTGACTTTGATCAGTAAATACATATCGCTCCACCTGATGCTCAATATTTTGTAGCTCTTCCCCAATCTGATTGATCAAGGACAAATTTGCATGAGGTAGCGCCTCTTTCTGCAATGTATCTACAATCAATCTAATGTTTCGGTAAGCGAAAAGACCCGTCGCTGCGGCACCAATTAAAGAGAAGATCAACAAAATACTAATGAGGTAAGGATAGTATTTGCGCTTCATGATCTCAGTTTAAAAAGCACCAAAAAGCCAAGCCCACGGGTAGGTTCTACTCTACCGTGACGGACTTAGCCAAATTTCTTGGCTGGTCTACATTAGCTCCGCGCATCACCGCGATATGATAACTGAGAAGCTGAAGTGGAATTACCGCTAGTAGTGGCACCAAAGATTCGTGCGTTGAAGGAATCTCGATCGTAAAGTCCGCCATCTCCGGGATAATCACATCGCCTTCGGTCACGATCGCAATCACAACACCTTCTCTGGCCTTTACTTCTTGGATATTGGAGACGATCTTGTCATAACTACTATCCCCTGTAGCAATAAAAACCACCGGCATATCCTCGTCAATGAGGGCAATTGGTCCATGCTTCATTTCAGCCGCTGGATAACCTTCGGCGTGGATGTAGGAAATTTCTTTCAGTTTAAGAGCTCCTTCTAAAGCAACTGGAAAATTGTAGCCTCTACCGAGATATAAAAAGTTAGCTGCCTCCTTAAAAAGAAAAGATATCTCTTTGATCTTATCATTGGAGCGAAGCGCAAGCTCCACTTTTTCAGGAATTCTACTTAAATCACCCAAAAGCCCCCTGTACTTATTCTCTGCAATGGTCCCTTTGTGAAAAGCAACCCGCAGTGCAATCATATAAAGCACGGTAAGCTGCGCGGTAAATGCCTTTGTAGAAGCTACGCCTATTTCAGGTCCTGCATGCAAATAAGCGCCCTCATGTGTCACCCTTGAAATGGATGATCCTACGGTATTCACAACCCCCAGCACTATGGCTCCTTTCTCTTTAGCCAGTTCTATCGCTGCAAGTGTATCAGCGGTCTCCCCGGATTGGGAAACAGCAATAAGAATGTCTCCCTCTTTGATGACGGGATTACGATAGCGAAATTCTGATGCATACTCTACCTCCACAGGAATCCTGCAGAGGTCTTCGAAAATGTACTCAGCCACCAGTGCCGCATGCCATGAGGTGCCACATGCAACTATGATAATCCTATCTGCCTGTATTAAGGCTTGTGCGTAATTCCTAATTCCACCTAGCGTAAGTGTCCCTTCCACAGCGTTAAGCCGTCCACGCATACAATCTGAGATGGATCGGGGTTGTTCAAAAATTTCTTTCAGCATAAAATGCTCATAACCCCCTTTTTCAAGCTCTTCCAATTCCAGCTCCAATGTGTGGACATAGGGTGTTTGTGGTGCATCCTTGAGATCTTTGATCTCATATCCATCTCTGGTAATTACTGCAATTTCTTCATCATTGAGATAAACAACCTCATTGGTATATTCAACAATAGGAGTGGCATCAGAGGCGATGAAAAACTCACCAACGCCCAAGCCAATGACTAGCGGGCTACCTTTCCTCGCAACCACAATTTTCTCAGGATCATCAAGTGAAATGACTGCAATCGCATACGCTCCTACTACTTTAGTAAGCGCTATTCGCACTGCATCACCTATAGAAACATCCTCACTTTGCTGAATTTCTTCCACAAAGTTTATCAGTACCTCCGTGTCTGTTTCGCTATGAAAGACATATCCTTTCTTGATTAAATCTCTTCTTATAGTATCGTAGTTCTCTATAATACCATTGTGTACTATTGCAAGTCTGCCACTACTAGATAAGTGCGGATGCGCATTTTCATCGCTAGGTTGTCCATGAGTTGCCCAGCGGGTATGGCCAATGCCAATTGTTGATTGGAATTTAGCATCCTGCGTTACCCCTTCTAGCACACTCACCTTTCCCTGCTTTTTAAAGAGCACCAAATTTTCGTCCTCTATTAGTACGATACCTGTACTATCATAGCCACGATATTCAAGGCGCTTTAGGCCCTTCATCAAGATTGGGAATGCCTCACTTTTACCCAGGTAACCTACTATTCCGCACATAGAATTTAATTGACGATGGTGTAATAAATTCTCAATTTGACTGCATCTTCTCTAAAGGTAGTCCTATTGAAAGTGATATTTATAGGACTCAAAACGAGAAAATCGACCAAATCAAGGGTGTTTCCGTTCTGGATCAGGAAATTACTGTCTGCATTTTCACTGCTGTACTCATTGAATAAAGTTTGAAAAAACAAGGTTCCATTTACTACAAGTCTATCCTTTGGCTCATTCAAAATACTGATTGATGGCGTATTGGATCCTCGAATAAAAGAATCATCATTCATGATCAAGTTAGAAAACGTATTGGTTTGGATAGCTGGAGCGAAGTACTTGTCATTCCTTAGTAGATACGAAAGGAAATTCTGAAGTGTATCTCTGGGCTCAGTGGTTTCGAATGAAAATTCGAGTGATGCATTATTGAATACTACAGTACTTCCATCAGCAATCTGCTCGTCAATAAATTCTTGATAGGGAGTTGTGGAAATGACAGTGCTGAGTCCTGCCAAAACATCAATGGTGGTGATGTCATCTGGAAGGTTGGCATTTACTACACTTCTATCTAGATAAACATAATGAGGATTGGGTATTGTTATATTAGAAGAGCCAAACTGAGCGGTAAATGGATCAAATCGAAACTCCGCTAAGTAGGTTGTGTCAAAATTCATCGTATCAGTTCCAACTATTACTTCTCTTCCTTGAGGATGCAATATTTGCAAGTACAATCTACTGGTATCTGCATTAAGTCGAAACTGACTGAGCGACTCACTCTCCGCAGTACTCGAAATGGCTAAAGATGGCCAATCCGTAGAACCAATGAGTGGACTTGTAGATTTTATTTTACTGTATAGCTCTTGGCCAAAGGCGGCTTGAACTTCCATTGAAATAAGGGTGGTATCAGCGGCTATTTGCCCTTCAAAAGCCGCAATTTCATTACCAAATGAAGTTTGCTGGTTACTGGATAAGAACACAACATTCGGTAGCTGTTCAGAAAGAGGCCGTACTGTGAATGCCTGTTTTCCTGAACCATTTTGAAGGCTAATGCGGCTTTCTAATGTAATCCAGGCAGAGTCTAGGATGAAAGAGTCTGCAAAAATTCCTTCAGGTACATTGCTTGTGAAATACCGCATTGAAAAATAACTTTCGGCAGCTATAATCCCTGTCAAATCGTCTTTATAATTACCAACTAAAATCCTATTCTCGCTATCTGTACGCAAGCTGTCAACTACGCGAGAACTCGTAGGCAAAGTAAATTCTACAAACCTGACATTCGCATCCGACTCCAATTCATAAGGTATTCCGAAATCATCTGAAGCTTCACAAGCTAAAAAAACCGGGATCATAGCTATGAATCCCGGTCTTATTTTTTTAAGGATAAAGAAAAGCTTACCCAATAAGCTCATTGTAAAGATTGTAATATGATTCTTCAAATTTCTCTTTGTTCTCTATCTCTATGGTCTGCGTTTTCTTATCGTCAGCTAGGTCGGCAATCAACTTGTTAAAACTATCTGAGTTTTCCTCATTTGCATTGATGACCGCATCAGCATACTGCATTCCAAGCTTTACAAATCCGTCGTAATCTGCAGTTTTAAGAGGATCAAGCATCGCGTCATCAATATCCAACATCTTTACTTTTTCAATCAAATCGTCTCCAAACTTGTGTGCAAATCTATTATTGTAAATTGAAAATACTGTTTTAGCATCCTTGTAAATAGGGTCGTTCTTGTAAGTGGTTTTAGTGTATAAAGGGATGAGACTGGTCATCCAATCATTACAGTGGATGATATCTGGCGACCAACCTAATTTCTTTACAGTTTCTAAAACGCCCTTGCAGAAAAATATTGCTCGTTCATCATTGTCTTCAAAGAAATTGTCCTCCTTATCAAAGAAGACTGATTTACGATAAAAATAATCTTCATTGTCAATGAAATAGACTTGAAGCTTTGCGTTGGGAATAGAGGCTACTTTAATGATCAGGGGCTTTTCCTCATCTCCCACAGCAATGTTGATTCCTGAAAGACGGACTACTTCGTGTAGTCGATTTTTTCGCTCATTAATCAGCCCGAAGCGTGGAACTAAAATCCTAATCTCCATACCCCTCTCCTGCATTGCCTGCGGCAATCTCCTTACAAAATCCGCAACTTCAGTGGTTTTCAGAAACGGATTGATCTCACTTGCCACATAAAGGATTCTTACATTTTCCATATTCTATTGATTGTTTGTCTTAGTAGGGCTTCCTAAAAATGAGGCACAAAGTTACGCCTTTTTTGCATTATTTTCAACGTTTTTGATATGTTAGCGCGTTGAATCTACAGCTCTTATGCGCACTGTATCCAGGATTTTGGAGCTCACCACAGAGCTTCAAAAGCATCGAATGAACGGGGAAAATATAGGATTTGTGCCTACCATGGGAGCATTGCATAAAGGTCATGTTAGCTTAATAGATAAGTGTGTCGATGAGAATGATATTTCGATCGTCAGCATTTTTGTGAATCCGACACAGTTTGATAGAAAGGAAGATTTTCATAATTACCCCAAGACGCTTTCAACCGACCTGGAGCTTCTTCAAAACTTGAACGTCACTTACGTTTTCACACCGCATGTGGATACACTTTATCCTGAGGAAACTGCGATCACAATAGATTGTGGTTCAATGGCAACTGTGATGGAAGGTAAGTACAGGAAAGGACATTTTGAGGGAGTAGCCATGGTAGTATGCAAGCTTCTGAATATAGTGCAGCCAGGCATAGCATATTTTGGTCTGAAAGACCTTCAACAATATTTAATTATCAAAAAATTATGCTACGATCTTAATTTTTCTGGCACGATAAAAGGCGTAGAGACGGTTCGTGCTTCCAATGGGCTGGCTCTTTCTTCTAGAAATAAAAGACTTGGCCAAAGCGGACTTGAAATAGCTGCTAATCTGCATATCGGACTGAATTTGGTAAAGCAGAACTTCGATAGTGGGCTGACTGTACAGGAAGCCATCAGAAATGCGAACCGCTTTTACGCAGGAATTGACGGACTAAAGATCGAGTATTTGGCGGTTGTAAATACCACAGACCTTCAACCATTGGAATCACTGGAAGACGTTGAGGAATTTGCAATTTGTGTTGCTGGATATGTTCAGCAGGTAAGACTAATTGATAATTTATATTTGCGCCTCTAACAGCGAAAAAATGCTCATTGAGGTACTAAAATCTAAAATTCATCGAGTGAAAATCACAGAAGCAGAGCTACATTACGTAGGCTCTATTTCAATAGATGAAGACCTGATGGAGGCTGCTGATATTATTGAAAATGAGAAGGTGCAAATCGTCAATATTAATAATGGCGAACGACTAGAAACCTACGTTATAAAAGGGCCACGAGGGTCTGGGCAAATTTGCTTGAATGGGCCTGCAGCACGGAAGGCGCAAGTAGGTGACATAATTATCATCATTTCCTATTGCGCAATCGACCAGCAGGAAGCTAAATCTCACAAGCCTACCGTTATCTTTCCTGATACAAAAAACCGACTTACATCCTAATGTCCAAAAAGCTATTGAGTGTGGCCAAAGTGCTGATAAGCGTACTTTTAGCCTCCTTCCTTTTGTATCTTGTTTTCAAGAACATTGATTGGGCTGCATTTTGGGCTAAAGCCAAGACTGTAGAACTGGGTTGGGTACTGATCTCCGTATTGATCTCACTCACTGCCTTTTTTTCTCGTGCATATCGCTGGAACCTTTTATTGGAGCCGCTAGGATACAATTTAAAAACGGGCAGAACCACTCTTGCTGTGATGATCGGCTATCTCGCAAATCTCGCAATTCCCCGCCTTGGTGAAGTTTCTCGCTGTGGTGTACTTCAAAGAAATGATAAAGTCGCTATGTCTCATGGACTTGGCAGTGTGGTGGCAGAACGCATCATGGACCTTTTGGTTCTTATGATCTTGATCTTCATTAGTTTGCTCGTAGAGTATGAGCGCATCACCTCCTTTTTGAAGGAAGCCTTTGCTGGGCTCAATATCCCGACCTATGTTGTGTATATCTTACTATTTGTAGGGTTTCTAGGTGTTGCATTTCTTTTTTATGTAGTCAAAAGAAGAAATAGCCTAAAGGGCAAGTTTGCCGACCTGATCAAAAGTTTTGTGGATGGGCTGCTATCTCTTACCAAGATCAAAAATGTGACAGGTTTTGTAGTTTCTACGCTGCTTATCTGGATCGCATATTACCTGATGTCTTATGTGGTAGTCTTTTCTTTAGCTGAAACATCTGAGCTGGACTTTAGGGCAGGTTTTCTATTGTTAATTACAGGCGGTATCGCCCTATCCATTCCCGTACAAAGTGGTTTTGGCACTTATCATGGCATGGTTGCCGGCCTCTTACTCCTTTACGGAATTAATAAAACGACAGGCCTGTTTTTCGCTACGCTGTTACATACTTCTCAAATTGTTTCTATCGCCTTATTTGGAACAGTAGCACTCATTTTGTCTTCTTTGCTGCGACGAAAAGCGAATAAGGCTGCCTAAATGACAGCATTGATTCTGTAATGATCACAGTGGGCAACCATTTTGGCAATGGTACCGTATTTGATACCTCAATTGACGAGCAAAAACAATTTTAATAGAGAAAAATGGAGCTTTTTATAATCATTGGTGGATTCATGCTAGCTAGCTGGATCGTTAGCAGCAGACTGAAAAATAAGTTTAAGAAGTACTCTCAAACAACTTTAGGATCTGGACTCTCTGGACGCGAGATTGCAGAACTGATGCTAAGGGACAATGGCATCTACGATGTTTCCGTAACCTCAGTACAAGGTCGACTTACTGACCACTACAATCCGGCTAATAAAACTGTGAACCTGAGCCCTGATGTGTACAGCGGAAGGTCAGCAGCTGCAGCAGCTGTGGCTGCACATGAATGTGGTCACGCAGTTCAACATGCTCAAGCTTATCGCTGGTTAGAGTTTAGATCAGCAATGGTGCCGGTACAGAACGTAAGTGCACGAATCATAAACTTTATGTTCATTGCGATGTTCCTCGGTGCATTTGGTCTAAATATGTTCGGTGGAAGTACCGCGTTATTGGTAATTATTGGTTGTTATGCAGTATTTACCCTCTTTGCTTTCGTGACATTACCAGTAGAATATGATGCCAGTAAACGAGCACTCGCCTGGATTCAGGATCGGAATATTGTAAATAGCTCTGAACATGAGATGGCAAAAGATGCCTTGAACACCGCAGCGCAGACCTATCTTGTAGCAGCACTTGGCTCTTTGGCTACTCTTCTGTACTACGTTATGCTTTTTATGGGTGGTAGTAATGACTAAGTAACCCTACTTACTTTTACGAAAACAAAGCCACAATTCGCGATGTGGCTTTGTTTTTAGCGGTTACCAAACATCTGATTTGACTTCCTCTCTCAATTGCACAAGAGACATTTCAAACTTTGAAAATTCTGCCGATTCAATCAAGCTACGCAATTGCTCCAGCGAGTGAGCTGCATAATCGTCAAATCCTAACCGAATAGCGCTTCTTATGTAGGATTTTAGCAACACAACAGAATAGGGATTGATTTCCACTGCATCCACCAGAATTTGGTAGCTCATTAATACACTGTCCCTTTCTGAAAGTGATGCCGCCGCCTGGCTTACCAAGTCTTCTTTAAAAGCGTTTTGTCGCCCCAATTCATATACTGCTGATGCCTCCAATTCTGCAAGTGAGGAGCTTTCATCCTGTGGCGTAACAAATCGCATTTCATCCATTCTTTGCAACAAGTCATTCAACTGATTGGTCAATTCTGGCTGTACAGAAAGTATCTTCAACATCTCCGAAGTGACCACATCCATTTTTCCCTGTATGGCATAAGCTTCAAGTCGGCTGTATCGTGATTGCTCATACCTAGCGGAGATCGCAGCAGTGAAAAAATCCTCAGCCAGTCTGGGAGCTTCTTGATCCAAAGCAAGTTTACCAAGAGCATCCAAGTACTTTCCTTTGTAATAAGAATTAGCATTTGCCTGAAGGCCGTCTAGCAGCCGGAAAGATTGATTCACTTCCCCTGATTTGTAAAGGAAAAGTGCAAGTGCCATTTCCAGCATATTTGTGGTAGATCTATTGGCCGATAATGCGATCTCTCGCCTTAAAAAATTCGGTATCGAATCATGGGAAAGGGCATACGCCGCATTGATAAGGTACGCTTGGCGATGAAGCGGAGGAGCATCTGCAAATTCATCTATGACAAAATCAAAAGCAGAATCTTTTGCTGATGCAAGGATATTGGCTTTGGCACCAAAATTACCAAGCTCAAAATCATCCTTTAATTGTGCTTTACGAGTACTATCCAGCAGGATTCCCTGTTGATAAACCACTTGCCATTTATTTATTAGCGGCGCATCATTCCAATTTTCGGAGGCTTTGCTGTTTTCAAAATAATCAAGTGCCTTTTCAAAATCACCTTTACCAGCATATATGAGACCCAAGTTATTCTCCATCTCCTGACTCTGGATTTTTCGTAAAGCTTCTTCATAAAGGGCCTGTACTTTACTCGGATTCTCTTGAGCAGCGAGGTTCCCGTAATTGATCCATGCATAGGCAGACGGAAATCGCTGGGAAGCATTATAAAAATTTGATTGCGCCCTAAGATCATTGCCCTTACTCCATTCTTCCCAGGCCAATAAATAGTTAGGGTAATGTGTATTGTACCCTAGAAAACCAGCATTGATTAAGTATTCTTTGCCGAGCGTGCTATTCCCAGCATTTTGTTCTTTGGTCCCCAGGTAGTTGTAATATCCGGACCGCAGCAAATTATATCCCTCCTGACCAGAAAGAAAAAAGAAAGCCAGCACAGCCACCAGCCCTCCCAATTTTGCAGTAACGTAGGGAAAGTTCCTTTCACGAAAAGCGATTTTATAGATTTCGAACCCCTTAATTAAAGGATCCAAAAAGTTGGCAATGATATATAGGAAGAAGAGTGCACCCATTCCCAAGTGAGCGTATAAGATAAAGTAATGAAAGGCTTGCGGTACAGCGTCTACACCACGACTCATAGAAAGGCTCAAGAAGCCGGCGGTCACTAGGCCCAAAACAGCCACAGAGGGAACGAGCAATATTGATGGAATAAGCGTGGAAAAGTACTGTTCTTTAAATCGAATGGACCAAAAAGCAATGAATGCAGAGAGTGCAAGTAAAATAAATGGATCAAAAAAGAAGAATGCGTTTTCGTACAATCCGGATTTATTCAAATAGTAAAGGGTGAGGTTACCTAGATAAATCAGGGAAAGCAAAGTAAAATGGACGTGATTTTGTCCTCCTCCTTTATTGGATGTGACAACAAACAAGAACAAAAAAATCAGCTCTTCGGCGACTAAAAAAACAAAGACTAAGCTGAGTATAGAGAAGCCAAATAAAGAATGGGCGATAAAATGGTCAGTGAATACTGCGTCATTCTGTACTCCAAACAAAAGCAGAACACTTACGGCGATAAAAGTTCCGAAACGGACCAGTAGATGTGTACTCTTTCTGTATTCATGAAAATAAAGCAAAGGCAGGGCGTATGCAGCAAAAGGGATGATCAAAACCCACCTTGCTTCTATGCCAAAAAATCCAATCTCATGTAGATTGAGACGATTGATAAACAGGGCTAGAGCAGCCAATATGCCAAAAAAAGTAAACCTACTGTAGCTGGTACTAAAGGATAAGAACAGACAAACTCCCACCCAGATCAAAGACAGGTAAAAAAGATCCTTGAAGCTATCTTGGCTAATTTCCCCTGCGGTATATCGCTCACTGAGAAGCACCTTTTCACCCATTATTTGATGCTGCATGATACCTTGATCAAAGGTCGCTGCAGGAAAAGTAACCGTCTTGGCAGTAGTAGTTACACTCCAGGCTATGGAAGCACTGTATCCCTGTCTATAATTCCAAAGTAGCAATATCATGCCGGCAGTAGAAATACCCATAATAATATTTCTAAGCTGTGAATTCATATTTGATTCTCAGCTACTACAGCTGCATCCTGCTCCAAGGCTTGCTGTATAGTTTGGTGAACTTTTTCTCTGAGTACTTTAACCGCCTCCTCTGAATGTCCCTCGGGGAAGATTGGGGCATGGTAGATGATTCTACAGGGACGCCTTCTGATATTCATGATTTCATCATCCGCGAGAATTTTATAATTATCCAGAAAGGTGACAGGAACAATCGGCACTTGGGCCTCCGTAGAAAGATTAAAAGCACCGTATTTAAATGGTGCTACTTCAGGAAGTTTTTCGGAAACTATGCCTCCTTCCGGAAAAAAGCCAAGGCTGTAGCCGTTTCTCAGCTGTTTTCGTGCTTTCTGCAAACTAGCAGCTCGGCTTTTATAATTTGCTCTGTCCACCGTGATGTGAATTTTCTTGTACATTATTCCAAAGAAGGGAATCTGTGCAAGCTGGCTCTTACCAACAAACTTAAAAGGTCTGGGAAACAGTGCTAAGGCAGGAATATCCAGGTAGGAAAAGTGATTTGCGCACAAGATGTATTGCTGGTTTTTATCAGGCTTGAATTGCCATTCTTCATCAACTGGAAAAAATGCCAAACGAAAAAACCCTTTTGCCCACAAGAAATTAATCCACAGACCTACCCTGTGAAGTGAGTTGAATAAAGCACAAATGGTCAAGGGGATGATGAAAATGACAAAAAATATTGCCATGCAGAGTATCACCCAGCAGGAATAAACCCTTCTAAAAATAGTGCTAATCATAGAAAATGCACTCCAGTTTTGGCTTCTATCACGAAAAGTGATCTTGTTATAACTATCCAAGATCATGAATCAAAACTGATACAATCAAAAATCAGATTTTTTGAAATACGATTGATCAATTCTTCAATCAGGTCAACATTCCACCATCTACCTGAAGCGTCTGACCGGTAATGTATGCAGACATCTCAGAACCCAGGAAAACACAAGTGTTAGCTACATCTTCAGGGCTCCCACCTCGCTTGAGTGGTATGGCATCTCTCCAGCTCTGTACTGTTTTTTCGTCCAGCGAATCAGTCATTTCGGTTTCAATAAAACCTGGAGCTACTGCATTGCATCTGATATTTCTAGAACCGAGTTCAAGTGCAACAGATTTAGTAAACCCGATGATCCCTGCTTTAGAAGCCGCATAATTAGTCTGTCCTGCATTACCTTTTACCCCAACCACAGAGGACATATTTATTATAGAACCACTTCGCTGCTTCATCATAGGCCTACAGGCGGCTTTTACTGTATTAAAGCAGGACTTCAAATTAATACTCTGGATGCTATCCCAGTCATCCTCACTCATACGCATTAGTAGATTATCCTTTGTAATTCCAGCATTGTTGATCAAAATATCCAGTTTACCAAAAGCCTCTACTGTAGCCTGAATCAGCTCCTGTGCTGCGCCATAGTCTGAAGCATCGGATCGATAACCTTTTGCCTGGATACCTTTTGAAGTCAGTTCTTTTTCTAGTTGCTCTCCTTTCTCTACGCTGGAAAGGTAGGTAAAGGCTATGTTAGCTCCTTGCTCAGCGTATCTTAAAGCGATGGCTTTTCCAATCCCTTTTGAGGCTCCAGTGATCAGGGCAGTTTTTCCTTCAAGTAGTTTCATATTGAAATATGACAGGTTTAAAAATTTTAGTGTTCAAAGATAATGCGTGGTAACTTCGTGCCTTAGCGTATAAACAACATAGTATGGCATCAAAATATGATCTGATTGTAATAGGAAGTGGTCCTGGTGGGTACGTGGCAGCCATCCGTGCGTCGCAGCTAGGCATGAAAGTAGGGGTGGTTGAAAAAGCCGAATTAGGTGGCGTTTGCCTGAATTGGGGATGTATACCTACCAAAGCATTGCTCAAAAGTGCACAGGTCTTTGATTACATCAATCATTCAGCAGATTACGGAATCAGCGTGAAAGAAGCCAAGGCCGATTTCTCAGGTATGGTGAAGAGATCGAGAAACGTTGCTGAAGGAATGAGTAAAGGAATCCAATTTCTATTTA
Source organism: Bacteroidota bacterium (assembly GCA_039026695.1). Lineage (GTDB taxonomy): Bacteria > Bacteroidota > Bacteroidia > Cytophagales > Cyclobacteriaceae > Ekhidna. The sequence goes on along the minus strand of JBCCLV010000052.1, from coordinate 8,587 downwards.
AGAAAAACAAAATTGATCACATCGCTGGTCATGGTTCCTTGAAGAAAGGAAAGAAAGTAGAAGTAAAAGATGAAAGTGGCAAGATCACAACCTATGACGCTGCACATATCATTTTAGCCACTGGTGGTACGGCCAGAGAACTTCCTAACCTACCCATAGACGGCAAAAAGGTAATCGAATACCGTAAGGCTATGGTTTTAGAAAAGCAGCCCAAAAAGTTGGTTGTGGTTGGGTCTGGCGCGATCGGAGTTGAATTTGCCTATTTCTATAACACTGTAGGTACGGAGGTTACGATCGTGGAATTTATGGACCGCATCGTACCGGTAGAAGACGAGGAGGTAAGCAAGCAGCTAGAGAGGACTTACAAAAAGGCTGGTATTAAGATTATGACCTCATCAGAAGTAACCAAAGTAGATACAAAAGGAAGTGGCTGTAAGGTCACTGTTAAAACCAAGAAAGGAGAAGAAATATTAGAATGCGATGTTGTACTCTCTGCTGTGGGTGTTGCTACTAATCTGCAGGGTATTGGTTTAGAAGAAGTTGGCGTCAAAACTGAAAAAGGGAAAGTGATCGTAGATGATTTTTACAAAACCAATGTAGAGGGTGTTTATGCCATTGGGGATATCGTTCACGGACCTGCACTGGCGCACGTAGCTTCGGCGGAAGGCATCATATGCGTCGAAAAAATAAAAGGAATGCATGTAGATCCTTTGAATTACAACAACGTTCCTGGGTGTACATACTGTATCCCTGAAATTGCCTCTGTTGGATATACTGAAAAAGCAGCCAAAGAAGCGGGATACGAAATTAAAGTTGGCAAGTTTCCTTTTTCGGCTTCTGGAAAAGCCAAAGCTGCTGGTGCATCAGAAGGATTTGTGAAAGTGATTTTCGATGCAAAGTATGGCGAATGGCTGGGTGCCCATATGATTGGTGCCAATGTTACCGAAATGATCGCTGAAGCTGTTTCTGCTCGAAAGTTGGAAACAACCGGACATGAGATCATTAAATCTGTACACCCTCACCCTACAATGAGTGAAGCCGTCATGGAGGCTGCGGCCGCTGCTTATGATGAAGTGATACATCTGTAAAGACTGTCAGTGATGTTCCGGCAGACGATATCTAAGAGTAAAAAAAACCTACCGCATATTATGGTAGGTTTTATGTTTTGGAGGCTTTTTAGTAGATGATCAACTCCACTTTATTGTACAGCCAATTGCTCTCTTTTCAGTAATAGTGGGTTTTTTGCCTTGCATTAGCGCATCCACTGCATCTTCCACATAAGTTTCAGAAACATCTCCAGCATCGTTGGGACTATTGTCTATTGCCCCAATAAATTCTACTTTGTATTTCCCTTCAGCCTCTTTGTTTAGAACATACATATGTGGGGTTTTGGTAGCTCCAAAGGCTTTGGCTACAGCTTGAGAATCATCTCGTAAATAAGGGAAGGAATAGCCTTTAGCAGAAGCTCTTTTCTTCATCTCGTCCATGCTGTCTCCTGGCTGTTTTACCAGATCGTTAGGATTAATGGCAATGACAGGGAAGCCCTTGCTAGCATACTTTTTATCTAGAGCAATAATCCTTGATTCATAAGCTTTGGCGTAGGGGCAGGTGTTGCAAGTGAACACAACAATGAATCCTTTTGCGTTTTTGTAGTCTGAAAGTGAAACAGACTTTCCGTCAATATTAGGGAGCTCAAAATCGCTGGCGTAATCGCCTATCCCATATCCAGGGACAGGTTTAGTGGCGTTCATAAACAATAGAGCTACTACTGAAAGCACTCCGGCAACTAGTATAAAAGTTCTTTTCATTGTGTTTGACATTTATTTTAAATATTTCTCGACTGTAGACTTAAGTTCTTCTTCACTAAAGGCTTTCTCGTGAAAGTACTTCTTCCCCAAATCAGTAATAAATAAGGTTGCCGGAATTGCTCCCGACCAGTCTGGACTTACCTTTCCCAAATATGTATCAGGATCACGCTCATCCATGAACAGTACTTCCGATTTAATTTCTTTATCGCTGACAAATTTCTCAACTTTTTCTAGCTGCTTTTTAAAGTCAAGGCTTACTAGGTAGACTTTAATGCGGTCATCTTCCATATCCAACGACTGAAAATAGGGAAGCTCCTTGATACAGGGTGCACACCAGGTTGCCCAAAAATTGACCACCGTCAAGGGAGATTCACCGTCCAAAACAATGTCTTGAAAGTCGCTAAAGGTGAAAACCTGTACCTTCTGCGCCGCAACCTGGTTTGAAAAAGAAAACAAGAAAATAATAGAAACGAAAAGTAGCGATCTCATTACGAGCTATGGAACGTAAACACAAAAGGAAAGTTCATCTGTACTTGAAAAAGGAAATGAATGTTAATCAACGTAAAAGAATGGTTTCTTAGCAATAAGTTTTGGAAGTCCGCTCTCTAAATCCAGTCTAGTCTAATACTCAGGTTGTGAATCGATTTGAACTATTCCAAGATAGAAGATCTGAAAACAGGCAGTAAAACAAAACAGCCCTCATTCCACGGAAAACTAATTTCGAATTTGAACTTGTCCATCAACTACTCAGACACTATCATGAAAGACTTGCTGAAAGTATCTTGAAATTGCATTAAAAATAGTGTCCAAAGAATGTTGAAATAAATTACCCACAATTCTGAAAAGTTATCCACATAATCTCTACTTCTCTCCGTAATTACCTGATCAACAATACTTTAAATCTCTATTTCTATCATCAGAAAATGTTGACAACTCAATTCGAAGCTATAGTAAGTATCTGATTAACAGGGGATTACTCACTCAGCAGACTGTCTGATTAATTTGTTCCTGTAAGCATTAAAAATTCTTGATTTAGATATAAACCCGACGTATTTCCCATCATCAATAACTGGTAAATTCCAGGCTTGCGTTATTTCAAACTTACTCATCACTGATTGCATTTTTTCTTTTGGGCTTACACTGGATGGCGGCTTATGCATGATACTTTTAATCAGGATATTTTTTCGTGCTTCGGCATCAAACATCACCTCTCGCACGTCATCTAGCGTTACTATGCCTTCTAATTCAACATCGTCATTCACCACAGGAAATATGTTTCTTTTAGATTTTTTCACCAGCTTCACCAGATCATCTAGTGTTTCTTCAGGATGTATTGTTAACAGGTCTTTTTCAATGATCTTTTTTAGATCAATTAAGCTTAGCACCATTCTATCCTTATCATAGGGAATGAAGTCTCCTTTCTCAATAAGCTTTTTCGTGTAAATACTATGCTTTTCAAAGTAGGAAATCGTACTGTAAGCAATTGCCGAAACCAACATTAGAGGGACAAACAAAACATATCCACTGGTGATCTCAGCTATCAGGAATATGGCAGTAAGCGGAGCATGTAATACCCCGCTCATAATCCCACACATCCCCACCAAAGTGAAATTGCTTGTACTCAAATTGGTTCCAAAAAGCTGATTAAAACCGGAACTAAATGCATACCCTGTAAGCCCACCCATAAAGAGTGATGGAGCAAAAATACCACCGCTTCCTCCTGCGCCGATCGTAAGTGCAGTGGCTATTGGCTTCACAAGAAGAATCAATAATAAAAATAGAATAATGGTTATTTCATTATCTGAAAACCAATAGAAAAAGCTGTGATGAAAAACATGGGTCGTATTTCCCGAGAGCAAATCTTTAATAGTTTCGTATCCTTCTCCATAGATAGGCGGAAAGGTGAGAATAATCAGCGCTAGACTTATTCCTCCCACGAGGGCTTTCCCAAAGTCATTTTTTAATCGCGCAATACCGCCTTCAACGATGTACATCATCCGTGTGAAATACAAGGATATCATACCACAAATTGCAGCAAAAATTATATAGTAAAGCGTATCGGTAGCAATGAAAGGGTCTGTAAGCTTGAAACTAAAAAGGATGTCCTCCCCTAGTAAAACCAGTGCAACAAGTTGACCACAAACAGAGGCCAGAAGCAGCGGGATAAATCGGCTAATCACCACCTCAGTGAGAATGACTTCCATGGCAAATATCACTCCCGTGACTGGTGAATTAAAGATGGCAGAAACGGCACCTGCCGCTCCACATCCTAATAAAAGAGTTCTTCTCTTGTAATTAAGATGGAAAACCCTTGCCATGTTTGAGCCTATAGCAGAGCCAGTCACCACGATAGGTGCTTCCAGTCCCACAGATCCACCAAATCCCACAGTAACTGCACTGGTCACCATTCTGGAGTACATCTTTGACTTCCGGATTATGCTGGAGTTTTTAGAAATGGCATAAAGGATTTGAGTGATTCCGTGTCCCAGCTTCTCCTTGAAAAAGTACTTTGCAATGGCGACTGTGAACAAAATACCAAGCAAAGGATAGATCATAAAAAGATAGTTTATTCCAAAGAGGTCCAGCCCCACCCTTAAGTACTCGATGAGTGCATGAACTACGCTTTTTAGTGTGACCGCAGCAAGTCCGGAGAAGACACCCACCATCCCGGCAACAATCAGCAGGAAATTGTTGTCACCGATATACTTCAGTCTCCAAACAAGAATTTTAAGGACCCATGAATTCTGCTTTGCTGCTTTGGCCATTTCGCTTGATCTGTGGCGGGATATCTAAAAAGATACTATGGATTAAGGTGCAACTGGAATGATAAGATTTTTGGGCATGAAGCAGCCAAAGAATCTACACGAGCAGCGCATTTTTTTTGGATAATGCTTCTTCTATGTAATCAAATGTAGAAAGTACTTCCGGCTTTCCGTTCACTACTGCCACATCATGTTCAAAATGAGCAGAAGGCTGTTTGTCTGCGGTTACAATCGTCCACCCGTCATTGAGCTGTAGCACACGTCGTGTTCCCATATTGATCATGGGTTCAATCGCCACAGTAAGTCCATTTTTGATTTTATTTCCTCGGCCTCTTTTGCCAAAATTGGGTACTTCAGGAGACTCATGCATTTTTTTGCCTAATCCATGACCCACCAGTTCACGCACTACACCATAACCATGAGACTCAGCGTAAGATTGAATCGCATGGCTGACATCCCCAATTCGATTCCCTGCAACTAATTGCTCAATCCCAAGATAAAGGCTCTTTTTTGTGACTTTCAGCAGCTGTTCTACCTCTTTGGAAACTGTACCTACAGCAAAAGTATATGCATGATCGCCGTAAAAATCGTTTTTCAAAACACCAATATCTACACCTACAATATCTCCCTCTTCCAATGGCCGACCGGTTGGAATTCCGTGTACCACTTGCTCATTTACCGAGGTGATTATTGACTTGGGATACTTATAAAGCCCGAGAAATCCAGGCGTTGCATCATGGTCCCTAATGAACTGATCTGCAGCATCGTTTAAGTCTAGGGGTGTCACGCCAGGCTCGATCAATTCGCCCATTAAGCCCAAGGTCTTTGAAACCAATAAAGCGCTCTCACGCATGATCTCAATTTCCTCTTCGGTCTTGTAATAAATCATTTGCTACAAAATTAGACAAACAAAAAACCCTGACTTCTCAAAGCCAGGGTTTGTGCAAGTTTTTCTTGCGAGCTAAGATTTTTTGGAGATGCCTTCCAGTACCTCCTTGATTGGCACACGCTGGCCATCTCTGTACGAAACCACCCAGGCTTCCTTCACACCCATCGATCGCAAATGCTTTTTAAAAGTAGAAGCTTCCCAGTAATCTCTAAAGACTCCAAGGGTTACTTTTTGCAGCCCATCAGCATTTTCAGCGCTAAAGTTTGGCGAATTATCGTACTTTTTGAGGTCTTTTTGCTTGTATGCGCCAAGTTGCACTTTAAACACAATACCATTGCTATCGTCTATGCCGCTGCTAGAGCTAGGCTTGCTCGTGCTCCTTGGCTTTGATTGATTTTGGGCTCTGGCCAATTCATTTCTTAAATCACCCACCTGCTTCTGATAAGAGACAATTTGCTGATCTTTTTCAGCAAGTCGATCATCCACATTACTTAATTCGGTTTTAAGACTTGATACCTGCCCTTTCAGTGATTTATTTTCATCCAGTAGCTGCTTGTACTGCTCTGGCTCAAGCTTCTTAATTCGCTTCTTCCATTCCTTCTTTTCTTTCTTGTCCATTTGAGCTACGCCCTCAAATGCAACGCCGCATAACAACACAATGGCGAGGAACATCGATGATTTTTTCATATCTGAATTAGCTATTTAGTCTTGATTAATATTACGAAAGTACAAAAAACTGATGTATTCGTTACATTTCTCACTTTTTTAGGGAACCTATCATATCCTCAGGTTTCACCCATTTCGAAAACTCTTCATCGGATACCAAGCCCAGGTCAATTGCAGCTTCTCTTAAAGTAGTGCCCTCTTTATGCGCCTTCTTGGCAATCTTTGCGGCATTTTCATAGCCAATATGGGTATTCAATGCCGTCACTAGCATTAAGGAGTTTTCCAGCTTTTCCTTAATTACTTGGTAATTGGGTACAATTCCTATTGCGCAATTATCATTAAATGATGCACAGGCATCTCCGAGCAGCCGTGCAGAGCTTAGCAAATTGGCAATCATCATAGGTTTGAACACATTCAGTTCAAAATGTCCGGACATTCCTCCGGCTGCTATTGCCACATCATTCCCCAGCACCTGCGCACAAACCATGGTCAAAGCCTCGCATTGTGTAGGATTTACTTTTCCTGGCATGATCGATGAGCCAGGTTCATTTTCGGGTATAAGAATCTCCCCAATACCGCTCCTGGGTCCTGAGCATAGCATCCGAATATCATTTCCTATTTTCATTAAACTCACAGCGAGTTGCTTAAGCGCCCCGTGAGATTCAACTATCGCATCGTGAGCAGCAAGTGATTCAAATTTATTTTCCGCAGACTTTAAAGGTAGGGCGGCATACTTTGCGATTTTCTTAGCTACAAGCGTTGCGTACCCTTCTGGTGTATTTAGTCCAGTACCCACGGCGGTTCCACCTAAGGCGAGCTCGGAGAGATGTAACAGCGTATTTTCTAGCGCCTTAATACCATGATCTAGCTGAGAAACGTAACCTGAAAATTCCTGTCCAAGGGTCAAAGGGGTTGCATCCATGAAGTGCGTTCTCCCGATTTTCACTACTGACTTAAATTCTTCGGCTTTCTGATGTAAAGTTTCCCTCAGCTGTTTTACTAAAGGAATTGTATGCGTACTTATCGTCTTATAGCCAGCGATATGCATGGCTGTAGGGAAGGTATCATTCGAGCTTTGACTCTTATTTACATCATCATTGGGATGAATTACCTTTTTTGAATCAGAAAGAGATCCACCATTCAAGACGTGTGCCCGATTGGCAATCACTTCATTGGCATTCATATTTGATTGGGTACCGGACCCTGTCTGCCATATAACCAAGGGAAACTCATCATCAAGCTTTCCTGCCAAGATTTCATCACAAGCCATTCCAATCAACCTGGCTTTCTCAGCACTGAGTACACTCAAATCGCTATTGGCTTCTGCCGCTGCCTTCTTGAGAATAGCAAACGCATATACGATCTCAATAGGCATCCGGTTTTGCACACCACCAATCTTAAAGTTTTGCCGTGATCTTTGTGTTTGTGCTCCCCAATAACTATTCACTGGTACTCGCACCTCACCCATGGTGTCGTGCTCAATTCTGTATTCCATATTTTGTTTGCTAGGCTAAATATCTAAGCTTAAAAGCTTATTGATCAATAACTGTATTAAATGCCAAAGAAGGCTACACTGACGGTCGTCCTATTTTTGACACTTCAAAACTAACATCTATTCCAAGCATCTTCTGCTAATCGTATTCAAAGAAATAAACGTCCTTGAAAGCCACTCACGCGATATTTTTGGTCCGAATCCATTCGCGTTGTATTTTTGTTTAGAATTGATCTAAATAGGAAGGCGCACCGTGTTGAAAGTAGTACTAGCAGATTCACAATATCTTACCCGAGCCGGGCTTGCTGTACTTATCAAACAAAACCCTCTTCTTTCATTGGTATCCGAGGTAGATTCCTTTCATCGTTTGCCTGGTGTTATTGCCAAGATGCAGCCTGCGCTTGCAGTAGTTGGTTTACAAGGGAGTGAAGAAAATTTACTTTCCCAGATTAGACAAATTCGAAAGAGCTCAAAGACTCCTTTTCTGGTGATCTCAGATACACATGACAAAACTCAAGTAAGGAGGCTACTTTCTGCGGGCGCTACCAGCATCCTCACCAAAACTTGCAATCAAGATCAACTCAAAAAAGGCCTGGAGGTAACTGCTAGTGGGGAGAAGTATTTTTGCCGCGGCATTGCAAAATTGATTGAAAGTGACCCAATTAAATCAGTTGATGAAATTGAGAGCCAGGATGATGCAAAATCACTCACCAGCCGCGAGCTGGAAGTACTTGAACTTATTGTAAAAGGATTACCAACCGTGAAGATTGCTGAGAAAATGCATTTGAGCTTTCACACAATCAATTCACACCGCAAGAACATACTAAAAAAGCTGGACATGAAATCTCCCGCTGAATTAATAGTTCATGCACTAGAACAAGGACTGGTAAAGTATTAAAAGTGAACCTTAGAAGAAGTTGGCAGAAGCACTACGCTTCTACCATCTCCTCGATTTCTTTCTCGATTTGCG
>JBCCLV010000051.1:0-26697 GCA_039026695.1 Bacteroidota bacterium | reverse complement strand
GTGCACTTTACAATGGAGGCTTTGGCACCAGTATTTACACAGGCATTTCTTGCTCCATAATCTATCAAATCGACCTCTTCGAAGGGAGTAAGTGATACCGTATGACTGGGAAGATCCAGGGCGTAATCTAGCAATGTGTTCCCATTCGGAAGTCTATTTTGAGCATTGCCCCAAATACCTGCTAGTCCAGCTCCAGAATCCCCAATCCTGTTAGCTGCTGCGACTCCAAGTAATGCAATATTTGTAGATGCCTCGTCCCCATGCAGGTGCAAGGCATCCCTACCGATGTTTTCAATACCCTCGGTGATAAAGGGATTAATTTCAGCATTTCTGTCGAACCGAGAAGTCCCATGCCAATCATCTGCAAATGAATAAGTACCATTTATTTTAAATGCAAGCTTGTCATTGAAAGCCTTAGCATACCGTAAGGAAACAGTGTTCATAATGGCTGGATCCTGATCAGCGTCGGAACCCAGGTGATTAACCCCTGTTTTGACAAAAGCACTCAGACCTTGATATTCAAAAGGATTTTTGCTATTAATTAGAAGAACCCCATTAAAGGCATTGGCACCATAAAGTGCGGAGCTAGCGCCTGGGATAAGCTCTATGCTTTCAACATCTAATTCTGAGGGACCATTCAAATTTCCTATTGGGAAGTTCAGTGCTGGAGCCTGCGTATCCATCCCATCTATAAGCTGAACAAATCGTGTATTCCCGGTAGAGGCAAATCCTCTTGCATTGAGAATTTGAAAGTTGATACTGCTAGAGGCGACATCAACCCCTTTTAGATTGGCGATAGCATCGTAATAGGTAGCGGCAGTTGAATTCTGGACCGCCAGAATGTCCATTTTCTCGATACTTACCGGAGACTGAAGGATGCTTTCCTCCACCCTGGAGGCCGAAACCACCACTTCTTGTCCAAGCAGTGCCGACTCAATTAAGGTCACATCAAATTCTGAATTGCTATCAGAAATTTCAAATCGCTGAGTCTCATACCCCACGTAGGATACCACGATCGTAAAAGGGGGCGCAGACTGCACGTTCAGCCTAAAACTGCCATTGATGTCGGTTATGGTCCCGAGTACCGTTCCCTCAACAAGGACATTCACACCTATTAGGGGCTCTCCCTGGTCATCGGAGACTTTTCCACTAATTACTGTTTGGCTGAATGCCAACAACGTGAATCCTACAAACAGCTGGAAAAATAGCAATCGAGTAAAAATCTGCTTCATATACTATCAGGTAATTTTTTTGTAAGGTTTAAGGGATAATACTACAGAAATTACCCCTAACTATCATTATACCCGTAGATCAAATGTAGGCTGGAGCTATCAAAATTTCAACCGAATAGGTACATGTGGGGTTGATATTACTATTTTCATAAAATATCTGACTTCACATGATTTTTTTTGAATAAAACCTCGGCAAAGTATTTTATATGATTAGTACCATGGCTTTCCTACCTAATAAATGGCTTTTCAAAGTAACACCAGAACGTCGTTTAAGTACTGTATCACGATTGTGTAGCTCAAGGTGAGTCTTAAGACTGAGTAGGAATTTCTCATATACCTTAAGTAATGGACTCTATGGTGTGATGAAAAGCTAATATTTTCTGGTTAGCCACTGGTGTTTTTACTCTCTGCTTTAATGTGTTTGATCAGCTTATCGCAGAGCGTTGAGATTTCTTCGCTCATGTATTCATCACCAGTTGCATTCAATATACTTTGAGATAGACCGCCTAGACAGTCAATATAAAAGCGCTTCATCTCGTCCATCGGCATGTCTTTTGACCAAAGATCAATCCGCATAGTATTTTTATTCTCTTGGTCCCAGAGAGAGAGACTTATTGATTTAGTTTCAGACGGACCTGGCGGATCTTTCTCATCCGCATCCCAAAGGATCTTCTCAGGGATATTCTCCTCGTCTAGTTCAATTAAAAAATTGATTTCTGATTTTTTCATGGTAAGGCATTCTGTAGTGCCAATAAAAGACTCATGTCATCATCTAGCAGTGCAGTATCACATCCCAGCTCATTTGCAAGTGCATTGATTCCTTCAATTCTATCTCCAGAAGGTGGATGCGTGCTTAAGAAGGGGATATTCTGTCCCGTCTGGCCTCTGTCTTCAAGTTTTACAAAAAAAGCAGCAGCCCCATTGCATGCGTAATCGGTCTCAGCCAAGTATCTAACAGAAAAGTCATCTGCCTCCGTTTCTGCCGCCTGACTGTATTGCGCAAGTGCCCCGATAGTTGCTAGGTTCCCAAGTATTTCAGAAAACTGACTCTGATTTTCACCTGAAATGATCCCCAGCAGAGTAGCTATTGTGTACTGTCTTTGCAATTGCTTAGAGCTATGCCTCCGGTCTGAGTGTGCCACCTCGTGCCCCAAAACACCCATTAAATCATCAAGATTGCTTAGAAAATAGATCAGCCCTGTATATATGTAGATCTTGCCGCCAGGGGTAGCAAAGGCATTGAGGGTTTCCTGGTCGTTGATAATGAAAAGCTCCCAATCAAAATCTTGTGCGTAAGTGACTTGTCCTGTTTTCAGAATATCATCGAGCATAGCATCCAGGATGCTGTATGCTTCTGGGAAGCTAGCCCGATCAAGTAATGGAAATTGAGCAGGATCGTTTGCAATCTCTGTTTTCACTTGTTCTCCCAGCGCTTTGTCATCTTCGATCGAAAACAACAAAAAGTCACCATTTTCATCACAAGAGATGAAAAGAACTAGCGCTGCAATGATGCAGCTGAATACCAAGGTTATGAGTTTCTTCATCTTAATGCATTTATAGCATGTTTTTTATCCTTTTGCAATTGGTTTTTCAATCTTTCCAAAGATTCAAATTTCTTTTCGGTCCTTAAAAACTGAATAAAGTGAATAGTTAATTCTTCGCCATAAAGTTCGCTTTTGAAATCAAATAAATGTACTTCAATGCTTTTTAATGATCCTCCCACGGTTGGCCTGAATCCTATATTAAGCATCCCGTCAAGCATTTCTTCTTTCCAAGCTACACGTACCGCATAAACGCCCTCTCCCGGAAGTAATTTTGTCGTATCGGCAATGCTAAGATTGGCAGTGGGAAATCCGATTGATCTACCTTTTTTCTGACCATGCACCACTTGTCCTTGAATACTGTAAGGCCTGCCGAGCAGGCTAGTTGCAAGAGGTAGATCACCGACCGATAGCGCATTTCTAATTTTAGTAGAGCTTACGCCTACACTATCTATGTCATGCCTGGAAATTTCTGAGACCTCAAAACCGTACGCTCCCTGGACTTTTTTTAAGAACTCGATATTGCCCTCTCGATCATTGCCAAAATGATGATCATATCCAATAAATAATTTCTTGGTTCCAACTCCATAAACTAAGATCTTTTGTACAAATTCATCTGCTGTAAGGTTGGAAAACTGTGCAGTGAAAGGGAGCTTGACGATGTAGTCTACCCCCAGCATTTTGATTCGGCTAACCTTCTCTTCAAAGGTAGAAAGTAGCTTGAGTGGTTCATCAGGCTTTAGGACAAGTCTTGGATGTGGCCAGAACGTAATGAGCGTACTTTTTCCTTGTTTTGTTTGTGCCTCTTGTACCAGTTTTTTTAGGATAAGTTGATGACCTAGATGCACGCCATCAAAAGTCCCGATGGTCACCACTGAGTAGTCTGGAATCTGAAATTCTAAAAGGTTCTCAATTACTTGCATGGTGCTGTTCAATAAAGTGCTCCAGCGTCACAGCGTCAGCTAGACGATAACTCCCAATGCTTGTCCTTACCAGCTTTTTAAGATAAGCACCTACTCCTAGTTCCTTTCCAAAATCATGTGCAAGACTTCTGATGTAAGTGCCTTTTGTACAACTTACCTCAAAATTAACCTCAGGCATCTGTGACGTATCAATTTTAAAATCATTGATCGTCACTTCTCGCGGCTCAAGTTTTACCGCCTGGTTAGCTCGGGCTTTCTTATACGACCTTTCACCATTCACCTTGATTGCGGAGTGCGCTGGAGGGATCTGCTGAATTCTTCCGGAGAGTCTTTCCCTGGCTCTTTCAAGATCTTTCTCTGTAATATGTTGCCAATGCGATTCACTGTCAAAATCTGTTTCCATATCATAGGAAGGTGTGGTTTTACCGATCTCAATTTGTCCGGCGTAACCTTTCTCCAGGTTTTGGAGCTCGTTCAGCTTTTTGGTGAACTTCCCAGTACCGATTAAAAGTAGCCCTGTTGCTAGCGGATCTAGTGTGCCAGCATGACCAATTTTCTTAACCTTTAGTACATTCTTGAGCTTTTTTACTACATCGAAAGATGTCCAGTGAATGGGTTTATCAATCAAGAGTAGTCTGCCTTCAGTAAAGCTATTTTCCATCAAAGCGAAGAAATGACCGCAATAATTCCTACCAGTAAACAGTAACCCGCAAAAATCGTCAGCTTACCTTTTTTTACGATTCGTAGCATCCACTTGCAGGCAATGAATCCTGATAAAAACGCCGCAAGGAACCCGATGATCAATTGAAGCGACCCTATCTGGTGAAGAGATGGCTCTTCCACGTAGGTTTTTATCTGCAAAATACTTGCGCCAATAATAGGTAGAAGGACCATGAGAAATGAAAATCGAGCTGCCTTTGATCGCTCTACACCCAGTATCAAAGCTGTGGAGATCGTGGCTCCTGAGCGAGAAATACCCGGGAGTATTGCGAGAGATTGCGCAACCCCGATGATGATTGCAGCCACATTTGAAATGCTTTTGTTTCCATCTTTTTTGTAGTGAGCGAAAAATAACAGTGCACTTGTGACCAAGAGCATGGATCCTACAAGGGATAAATTACCCACAAATAACTGCTCTATCTGGTCTTTAAAAAATATACCGACAACAAAAACAGGAACCATCGAAAGAAGGAGTTTGCAAACAAATTGCGTGGACTCATTCCACCTGAATTTGAGCAGATCTCCTATTATGACCTGAATGTCTTTCCAAAAAACCACTAGGGTTGCGATGGCGGTTGCAAGATGCACTACTATGGCAAAAAGTAGGTTTTCAGTACTCTCAACCCCCAGTAGCACGGAACCAATTTCCAAATGACCACTACTGCTGACAGGTAAAAATTCTGTAAGTCCCTGGATAATTCCCAGGACTAGCGCCTCAATCCAAGTCATTTAGGCTCTTCCTTCGACTTTGGTTTATAGAAAATGGCTACAAACTGGATTAAAAAACCTAACATCACAATGATGGGCCCCACTGTCAATCCCAGGCTCCCAAATCCATAAGGTTCGCTATCTAAGGTCATGATGATAAATCCTAGGGTCAGGACTAAAATCCCGATTACCATGATTAGATAGTTCATTTTTGAAAAAGCAAGTTTTCTTTTTTCTGACATATTTAATATAGTTCGTCAAGTGACATTTTGAGGTATTTTCTGATTGCGCGCAAAGAACTTAGATAGCCGACTACCACTCCCAGAAAAAGTATGATAAAGTATAATGCTAAGAATCCTGTAAAATCCTGCAACTCACTCAGTCCATCTATGAGCTTGTTCATGTATTCGGTAAAAGCAAAAATTAGTGCGCAAGCAAGACATCCTGCTATGAGCCCGTAAAAAACGGATCTGATGAGAAAGGGTTTTTGAATAAAGCTTCCTGTAGCACCTACAAGTTGCATGCTGCGGATTAAAAATCTTTGGGAGAACAAAGCAAGTTTTATCGTATTGTTGATCAAGATAATCACCACCAATAAGGCAAAAACAGCAACAGTTATCAGAATCAGGCCAATTCTGGTCATGTTTTGGTTGATGCTGCTGACAAGGCTCTCTTCATAATCCACTTCGAATACCCCTGAAATCGCCTCAATTTGTGATTTTATCTGAGTCAAACTATCAAGTGCTTGGTACTTTCCGTAAACCTTTACTGAGAGTAAATCCCTTAGTGGATTATCACCCAAGAATTCCTTGAAATCTTCTCCGGTTTCGTTTATAAACTGTTCGGCTGCCTCGTCTTTGCTGGTAAATGTGACTTGAGCTGTGTTTTCTTTAATCAACACATAGGGCTTGGAGGAAACTGCCGTCCTGATTTTATTTATGTCTGAAGGAGATAGGTCGTTTTTCAGATACACTTGCACCTCCAGGCTTTCCTGAATCTGTACACCAAGTCTAGAACCGTGCAAAATCATCCAGCCAAAAAGACCTAAAACAGTCAGGGCAAGCGAGGTGCTTACAACCACGCTTAGGAATGGGAAACTGCCTAGTTTTCGCTTACTACGAACTTTCTTCTCCTCCATTACGTGGCGAAGTTACGCTCAGTTCCTGAAAGATGGAATGGCTTTGTTGATCTTGAAACAGGCTACTTGTTTACACGCAGCAATTCCAATTCCTTGATGACTTCTACGTTCTTTACCTCCGGCAGACGAGTGAGGCGGTCTGTTGTATTGACCTGATAAAACTTATTTAAATACTTCACGTAAATCCGTCTTCCCTGAGCGCTGTTGATTTCAAGGATTTCGTACGGAGCTCTGTCAAAATCACCACTTAGAAAAAGCTTGCCATCGTAGTACTTATACTTAATGTCAAGATTTTTGGATATTTCGTAATCTACTTCCAAAGGGGCTTCTTCTTCCTCTATTGTAGTCTCCGGCAACACATCAAGCTGCGATATTTTTAGTGCCTCTTCATCAGAAATGAGTTCAGCCTCAGGAGCATTGAAAATGGGTTCAAATGAGGTGCCTTCTTCGGCAGTTTCTGATAAGTCTAGAAAGCTATTTTCATTGTCTATTTCTTGCGTCACTGCCGCGCTGATATTGGATGAGGTAACCTCATCCTGGAAAATACCTGGCTCCTTAATTTGCAAATTATAAGGCGCTAGATCTAAAAGATTCAGGTTCAATGCAAGCTGTGGGTGATCTACTTCAATGGGATCCTCATTTTTGCTAGATGGTGATCTATCGGCCAAAAGATATACACCTGTACCGATCAAGGTGGCTACTGCAATACCTCCGAAAGACTTCATCAAAGTGGACTGCTGCGCAAATTCAAACCAAGCGGGCGATAGGTCTACTGCATTAAGCCTGTTTTTAAGTTCAGCCTTCCTAAAATCTTTAAGACCTTCTATGATGCTTTCCTGAAATTCACTCTCTGCACGAATGGAAGGATCACTAGCAAGTTCCTGCTCAAATGAATCGCGCTCGGAGGCGGACATTCGTTCAGTATGATATTTGTCAATTTTTTCTTCTAAGCTGGTCATCAATCAAAAAAATCTTCAGTAGAATATCGGTTTTTAATTAACTGGTCTAATTTCTTCTTACACTTATATTTTTTGGTCTTAGCAGTATCAGTATTCGCAAAGTCCAACTTCGCTGCTATTTCCTGCATATTCATACCGTCAAAGTAGTAGTGAGTTAAAACTTTTCTACAAACCTCCCCAAGTTCTTCGATGCAGGCATGCACAATCTTCGATCGTTCTTCAGATTCATAAGATTGATAATACCCTTCATCTACCTCCTCTTCTTGCCTTCTGCTTTTCTTGTCTAGTTCCTTTCTCCACTGGTTTAAGCAGATGCTGTACAGATAGGTGCTTATTTTTGAAGTCAAGACTAAGTCTCCTTTTGCAGCTTTTTGCCAAAAAGCGACTAAAGCTTCTTGATACACGTCCTTAGCTTCCTCTTCAGAGCCACTATTAGACAACACAACTCGTGTCATCATTCCATAGTATTTCTTGTAGAGATAATCTAAAACTTGCTCGTCACCTTTGCTGATCCGTTGTAGAATCTCACTATCCTTCATACACCCAACCTTACAATTAATACGAAAATAGTCGATTTGGTAACCACTTTGTTGTTTCTAGCTGATGTCGCGCTCTCTCAAAAGCGATTTTTTTGAAATAATATTTTCTTTCATCTACTTTCGGAGTGTCTAGTAAATTCTTGTCAACTAAAACGCTGTAAAATGTCAAATCTTCACGAACCTGGGATCAACAAGGTCCGAAAAATTGCAGGTTATGTTATTTCAATTCTCCTCTCTTTGCTGTTTCTATTTTCCGCCTTCTCCAAGTTGAGTGGTAGTGAGGAAGTAAAAGCCAACATGGATGCAATACCCAATATGGGTTCTTTGCTTACCATTATCGGGGTGGTGGAGCTTTTATCGCTCATTCTATATTGGATTCCGAAGACAGCCAACTTGGGGTTCTTTCTTCTATGCTCCTACTGTGGTGGGATCATTGTAGCTGAAATAGTGACAGGAGGACCTCCAGTACCTGGTATCCCGGTAGCAATATTGCTTTTTGTGGGAACATTTTTAAGAAAACCTTCGCTTTCAGGTCTGGGAATATAAAAAGTCACTTACATGGAAATTGGCATTGATAGTTTTGCCGGCGCCAGCTTAGAGCCTGAAACAGGAGCTTTCATAGATCCATCCAAGGACATGAGGCAGCTCCTGGAGCGCATTGTCTTTTCTGACCAGATGGGCCTTGACTCCTTTGCCATTGGAGAGCATTATCGCAAAGAATTCCTGGATTCCGCCAATGCGGTAATCCTTTCTGCTGCGGCTGCACTGACTACAAAGATCCGCCTGGGAAGTGCGGTAACAGTGTTAAGCTCTGCAGATCCCGTCAGGGTTTTTCAAAATTTTGCAACCTTGGATCTCATTTCAAATGGTCGTGCGGAAATGGTGGTAGGAAGGGGATCATTTACCGATTCATTTCCGCTTTTTGGATACCCAATTCAAGCTTATGAAGGGCTTTTCGAGGAAAAATTAGAGCTTTTACTCAAAATCAGGGAGCAAGAATTTGTCACGTGGGAAGGAAGATTTCGGCCTGCCTTAAAAAATCAGCCCATCTACCCTAGACCATTGCAAGCTAAATTGCCAATATATCGAGGTGTAGGGGGTACTCCTGAATCTTTCGTGAAAGCCGGGCAGCAAGGGTTGCCGCTGGTTGTGGCAGTCATTGGTGGACAAACCGAGCGATTTCGGCCCCTCGTAGACCTTTACAGAAATGCTTTTTTGCAAGCAGGGCATCCAGAGTCCGAGATGAACGTATCTCTTCATTCGCTTGGTTTTGTTGCTGAAGATGATGTCGAAGCAAGAGACTTATACTATCCCGGATATGCCAAGATGTTTAACGAGATCGGAAAAGAACGGGGTTGGGCTCCGGTGACCAGAAGTGGGTTTGATCAGCAATCAGATAAGCGAGGCGCTCTGGTAGTGGGAGATGCAGCGCAAGTGGCATCAAAGATCCTAAGGCATGCAAAAGCGCTAGGCGGTATACATCGCTTTACTTTCCAAATGGACAACCCACTACTGAGCCATCAGCAACTGATGAAATCAATCGAACTAATTGGGAAAGAAGTCATTCCCCTTATAAATGAAAGAAGAGAGTAAGGTGAGTAGCGTGAATCACGTCAGAAATTTACTTGTAATCTTTCCACCAAGACGATAGCTTTTTACGATCTGCGATAGATACGGTCTGCCCTATTTCCGGTGTGAATAATTGAATATCAATTTCATCGGCCTTTTTAGCCAATCGCTCTACAGACTCCTGCCACGGATGTAGGCTAAGATCAAATTTCCCCCAGTGTATTGGGAGTAAAAGTTTCCCATTTACATCTTGATGTGCTTGTGCTGTCTCCTCTGGAAACATGTGAATTTCGCTCCATCCCTCGTTGTAGGCTCCACATTCCATGAAGGTAAGATCAAACGGGCCATATTTTTCTCCGATCTCCTTGAAGCCAGGGAAATAGCCACTGTCTCCACTGAAATAAAGTTTGGTTGAGGAAGACATGATAACCCATGAGCCCCAAAGTGTGTGAAACCGATCTCTCAAACCCCTTCCAGAAAAATGGCGTGAGGGAGTCAAGGCTAATTTCAGAGAATTTAAGTCTACTTCGTCCCACCAGTTTAGCTCAGTAATTTGCTCAGGGGTAATGCCCCACTTTTCGAGGTGAGCACCGACACCTAGCGGTACCAGAAAACGATCAACTTTTTCCTTGAGGCCCTTGATTGTGGGATAATCCAAATGGTCGTAATGATCATGCGATAGCAGTACAGCATCTATTTTGGGAAGGTCTTCGATTTTTGGATAATGGCGATAATCAAAACGCTTAGGACCCATGAAGGCAAACATGGATGCACGCTTTCCTACCAAAACAGGGTCGGTGAGTAGCGTAACCCCATCAGTGCGGATGAGAATAGAAGAGTGTCCAAACCAGACAAATGCAGTGCTGTCATCGGCAATATTTTCAAAATGTTTGTTATCAAACTCTCTTACATGAATTGGAACCCGAGGATTTTTTTCTTTTTTGTTCTCGAATAAATAGTGCTTTAGCACTTTCCAGAGGGTGCCCTTCGGCATCTCCATTTTTGTCTCAATTGTGTTAATGAAGATTGGATATTCATAGTTTGAGGCGTTCTTCATTCGGGCAAGGCGTTCTCCTGATGGACTTGCCCCTATTTGAGGGGCTGTGTAGAAGAAGGTGACTACCGCAATAGTGATTACAAGAATCGATAGAAAAATGAAAATCATAATTTTTTTAAGAATGCGCATGGCCGAAGATATGCCAGATCCGCTTATGGGATGCTTTTTTCATAAACTCAAATCTTAAAGTACAGCCAGTAGTGGTTTGTTCATAGTACGACAGGCATCTTGTTAGATAATATACTGACTGGATTTCTACAACTTTGTGTTGTGAGCAGGTCAATGGGCATACTGATCTTTTTTTTGTCTTTCGGTGCTTTTGTCATAAGCTGTGAGAAGTCAAAAACCGACCGTGTGGAAGAAATGGCTGCCCTATATACTTTAGCTTGGAACAGTCAAGATCCGTCTCAGGTGGGTGATTTTTATCCTGATGACGCTATGCTTGTGGTAAATGGCGACACCAGTCGAGGAAAGCTTGCAGTAGTGAACTTTGCCAAAACGTTTATGAGGAATTTTCCCGATATGCGTCTTGAAATGGACAGTCTGGTCTCAGATGAGCAGCATTACAAGTATTACTGGTCATTTTCCGGCACCTATGAGGGGCCTTACGGTAATGGGAATCAGGTGATTTTTAGTGGTTTTGAAAAGTGGAGTCTTTCGTCAGATTTGATGATCCTGGTATCTGCAGGTACCTACGACGAAGAAAATTTCAGGGCTCAATTGTATGCCAAAAATTGAGGTACTCTTGATCCAAATGTAGGTCAGCTTGTACTCTGCCTCCAACTATTCGCTTCGCACTACAAGGACCAACATCACATGCTTTTTTGACTTTCAGAGGCAAAAAGTCACCATCCAGAGAACTTTTATATTTACACTTCAACAACTTCAAATAAATAATCAGACTTCTATGAGCACTTATGACATTGCTAAATTTTATCACTCAAAATTCAACGCCAAGCCAGAAGTGATCATGCAGTCTCCCGGACGAATCAACATAATCGGGGAGCATACAGATTATAATCTTGGATACGTACTGCCTGCTGCGATTAATCACTACATGTTTATTGGGGTCAGTTCCAATGGGAGTAATCAAGTCAACTTACATTCCATCGACTACCAGCAAGACGAATCGATCAGTCTTGACAAAGTGGAGCGGACTGAAAATGGATGGCTCAATTTAATTAGTGGTGTTGTAAATCAGCTCAAAGAAAGAATTGGTGGATTTGATCTTGCATTTGGCGGAAACATACCGGAAGGTGCAGGCGTAAGTTCTTCAGCTGCTCTCTGTTGTGGTGTCGCATCTGCACTTTCTGAATTATATGGCTTAGGGTTAGAGAAGTGGGAAATTGCCAAGATTGCACAAAAATCCGAGCATGAATTTGCTTTGGTGAAGTGCGGGATCATGGATCAGTTTGCTTGTCTTTTTGGACTTAAAGACCATGTTTTACTCCTCAATTGTGAATCCTACGAATATGAGGAGTCCAAAGTAGATATTGCGGGATATAAGTTCCTGTTGGTAAATTCCAATGTAAAGCATTCTCTAGGAGATTCTGCATACAATACGAGAAGAGATGAAAGTACCCGCGCGCTCGAGCAAGTCAAGAAAAAGTATCCCGAGGTTAAAACTTATCAGGACGTTACCTCAGCGATGTTGCATGAGATGACTGATGAATTAGAAGAGGTGCTGTGGAAGCGTGCGTTTCATGTGGTTTCAGAAAATGAGCGGGTGTTTGAAATGAAGGATTCCCTTAAAAGTAAAGATCAGCAAAAAGTAGGCGAATTGTTGTCTCAGGGTCACGTAAGCCTAAAGGATAATTTTGAAGTCACCTGTGCAGAAACTGACTATTTGGTAGCATCACTAGAGAATCAAGCTAGTGTGCTGGGAGCAAGACAAGTGGGCGGTGGCTTTGGTGGATGTATTTTGGCATTGGTACAGGATACCGATCTGGACCAACTTCTGGCGCCTATCCGTGAGGCATACAAAACCAAATTTGATTTAGAGCTGGATAATATACCGGTTCAGTTATCTCAGGGCTGTCACCGAATATAGACCTGTATTAATCATGAGTTACTTTCTTTTTCTCCCCAGAATCCAAAGGAAAGTTGCCGCAAGGAGCCCTATGTAACTTTTTTCATTTCCACTCCATCCCGGCTCCTGGAAATTCATCAGCGCAACTGAAGTAGCTAAAAAGGTCACCGCGAAAAGTAAGGTCAGATTGATTTTTTTTGATCTGGGCATGGAGGTTTTGCTGCTTTGGGTTTGGATATACAAGTTTGTGATTGTTACTGAAACCAGCAGTCCTACTAGGAAGGATTTCATCTGAAAATCAAAGAAAGGTATCTTCAAATTTGAAATGCAGAACTAATGATTACAATTTACCATAATCCAAGGTGCCAAAAGAGCCGAGAAACCCTTGCACTACTCAAGGGAAAAAGCACCAATATTGTCGTAAAAGAATATTTAAAAGAACCTCCTAGCAAAGATGAGCTTAGGAATATTTTAAGTCTTTTAGATGTGAAGCCACACGACCTCATCCGGAAAGGAGAATCGGAGTACAAAACCAATTATAAGGGTAAGTATTTGACTGATCAGGAGTGGCTGGAAGTCATGATTAGACATCCGAAGCTTATTGAGCGACCCATAGTAATCTATCAAAACAAAGCCGTAATCGGCAGGCCTCCTGAAAATGCGCTAGAAATTTTATGAGGGCGATCCTTGTTCAGCAGCTTGCGGGCCCTGAGGCGCTTGTGCTTGCAGATCACCAATTGGAGAAGCCGGGGGCAGATCGGCTCTTAATAGATGTAAAATATGCCGGGGTGAATTTTGCGGATGTTTTGATCACGAAGGGTAAGTACCAGTTTCAGCCTGAGCTTCCCTTTTCTCCCGGGGGTGAAGTAGCAGGAATTGTACTAAAAGTGGGAAGTGCAGTACAAAACTTTAAGCCAGGAGAGCGTGTGGTAGCCGGTACTACCTGGGGTGGTTTCGCGGAAGAGGCACTAGGTTTTGCTTTCAATGCACACCACCTACCAGATGATGTGTCTTTTAAAGATGCAGCAGCTGTGTTGATGACACATGGCACGGTTCTACATGCGCTAAAGGATCGGGCACAATTATCTATTGGTGAAAGGCTTGTCATTTTGGGAGCATCAGGCGGAGTAGGCACTGCCGCTATTCAACTTGGAAATCTTTTGGGTGCAGAAGTCCACGCCTTTACTTCCTCGGTAGAAAAGTCGCAATATTGCAAGCAAGCTGGTGCGGATCAGGTATATGTATATTCTGAAGAAAGTTTAAAAAATCAAATAAAGTCTGCTACTGGCGGAAAAGGTGCAGATGTGATTTTTGATCCGATTGGAGGTGCTTACTCGGAGCAGGCGTTTCGAGGTATTGCTCCGGGCGGTAGACATTTAGTTATCGGGTTTGCTTCTGGTGAGGTGCCAAAAATTCCTTGGAATCTGCCGCTTCTGAAATCAGCATCCATCGTAGGAGCTTTCTGGGGTTCGTTCTTTAGGCATTATCCTGAGAAAAACAGAAAAAATGTTGCACAGTTACTGCAATGGTTGCAAGATGGGACCCTGGTTCCTTTGGTAGATCAAACCTATCCGCTGAGTGAAACTGCAATGGCACTACAAAGGCTGGAAGACCGGCAAGTCAAGGGAAAGATATTGATCAAAGTGGCATGAATCATTTTTGCTTGAGCAGCAGTGAGCTATCTCCGTAACTTAAAAACTGATAACCATTTTCAATCGCTTCCTGATAAACTCTGCGCCAATCGTCTCCTATAAAAGCCGCAATGAGTAGAATCAAGGTTGAGCCAGGAAGGTGAAAGTTGGTCACTAGCCCATCGCAAATTTTAAAATCATAGCCAGGATAGATGTATATCTCCGTATGCCCACTGATGCGATCTAGATCCTGACCGTCCATATATGATAGTACTGCCTTTAGCGCTTCATCTTTCTTTGGCGATGGAAGGGTAGAAGCGTCGGTTTGCGAAATGAAAAAATCATTTACTCCGCTGAGTATTTTAGCCCCAAACCAGTACACTGATTCAAGGGTCCGCATAGAGGTAGTTCCCACTGCTATGATGGGTTTATATGACAGCAGATTTTCTATATTTTTTCTAGAAATCCAGATCTGCTCATTGTGCATTTTGTGATCTGTAATTGCTGTGGTTTTGATGGGTTGAAAGGTTCCCGCTGAGACGTGCAAGGTCAAAAAATCAGTGCTGATCTTATTTTGCTGCACCAGCTGGATGATTTCATCTGTAAAGTGAAGTCCTGCTGTGGGTGCTGCTACAGCACCTTCCATTTTTGAATAAACGGTTTGATAGCGCTCTGGATCGTCCTCGTTTACGTCCCGATCAATGTACGGAGGCAAAGGTACTTTGCCAATTTCTGCTAGTACATCGGAGAAAGAAAGCTCATTGCTCCATTCAAATGAGACCTCATCCTGGCTGATTCTTTTAGCGCTAAGCGGTATACTGGGGTGTGCTAGCTGGCCCCCGATAGGCCATTTTTTGGCATTCCCGATCATACATTTCCAGGTACAGCTGTGCTTTACATTCATCACTTCCTCATGCACTTGCGATGGTTTTAGTGGCTCGAGAAGAAATATTTCAATTCTTGCACCTGACTCCTTGTGCATTATTACCCGTGCAGGGATGACTTTAGTATCGTTAAATACGAGTAGGCTGTTTTGTGGAAGTAATTTGGGAATTTCAGCAAAGTGATGGTGTGTAATTTTTCCCTGCTGAAAATGTAGAAGTTTGGACGCTCCTCTTTTTTCCGGGGGATGTTTCGCAATGCGTTCTTCGGGTAAATCGTACGTAAATTCGTCTAATTTTAATGCCATGCTGAAGCTCGAATTTAAGCCCTATGTACTGAACTTTAAATTCACCGCCCGCACCAGCAGAGGAGCGATTACCGACCGTAAAGTCTGGTTTCTTAAGGTGTCGGACGCAATGGGTAGAAGTGGCTTAGGCGAAGTGGCACCAATTGACCGACTGAGCCCAGAAAGCCCGGATGAAGTTCCTGATCAACTGGCACTTTTAGGCAAAAAAATAGTAGGTCTGTCAAAACCAAGTAGCGTTGAGGATATATTGGGATTCGTTCAGGAGCATGTGCCCATTACCTTCCCCAGTATTCGCTGTGGTATGGAGACTGCTCTTCTCGACCTACACTTTGGAGGAGAAAAGTCAATTTTTGTAAATGATAAGCAAGCTATCTCTATTCCTATAAATGGTCTGATCTGGATGGGCGACCTGGCATTTATGCGGCAGCAGATAGCGGAGAAACTAGACCAAGGATTTAATTGCATTAAGCTAAAAGTAGGTTCGCTTGATTTTGAGGATGAATTAACGATTATAAAAAACCTGAGAAAAGTATCGGATGATTTAGTGATCCGGCTAGACGCTAATGGAGGCTTTGCGATCAACAAAGTGTTGAGTATTCTTAGCAGGTTGAATAAATACCGTATTCACTCAATTGAGCAGCCTATTTTGCCGATGCAGCCAGAGGCAATGGAGTTGATTTGTAGAAAGAGCGAAATACCGATTGCCCTGGATGAAGAGCTAATCCATGTTTTTTCACTGAGTGACAAGATGGAATTGTTACAGGAACTCAGGCCACAGTACATCGTACTAAAACCGACACTACATGGTGGTTTCAGCGGCACCCAGGAATGGATCGATCTAGCGCAAATGCACGGAATAAGCTGGTGGGTTACTTCTTACCTGGAGTCAAATCTTGGCCTGAATGCCATTGCGCAGTTTGCTAGCCAGTTCAAAAATGAAATGCACCATGGCCTAGGAACTGGGCATCTCTATCACAACAATCTTGAGTCTCCCGTTATTATTGCTGAGGGCTTCCTGAAATATGCAAAATCAAACGTCTGGGGAGAGGTTTTTTAAAATCTTAAGCACTTCAAGAAAACGGTTGACTCATTAGGCTTAGTTATTATTGAAGTACAGTATAGCTACCTAGGTTTAACTTTTCTTCATAGAGGCTTTCGGTATTAGAAGAAATCGCTTCAAATGCATCTCGATTACTGGATAAGAAATGCTCATAGTCTTCAATCGAAATCCACTTTTCTAACACTAGATAGAAAGTGCCTTCTGCACTTCTCATAATTTCCTGTCCTAAAAATTCATCACAGGACTCAAAAAATTTGAACCACTCACCATTTCTACCGTAGGCCTCTTCGAATAGGGAGTGGTTGGAAGAGACACTATATTTCCAAGCTTTGCAGTACATTTTAACTGTTTTTCTTGAGTTTAAATATAGCCATTTTGCGGGCAGCTCATTTCTCTCAAGGCGCTATTTCAGATTTAATTCACGCAATAATTCTTGATCTAGCTATCTTAGGACCATGGAATTAGGTCCATTGGTAAAAATCATCAGCCACGATCTCAGGGGCCCACTCGGCAATATGAAAAATGTTGCGGACCTATTTCGAATGAATGAGATAGAACCTGATCAAGCGAAGATGTTTATGTCTCACATTGAGGTAGGGATCAATCGCTCGTTAAAGTTGCTAGATGACCTTATAGAATGGAGCCACGCCTCTGATGAACACAAGAAAATAGGAATAGAGGTTCTCGATATCGATGAAACGATCAAAGAAGCCATTGCTGCTGTCAAAGAAAAGGCAGATAGAAAATCACAAGTGATTGATTATAAGAAAGCGGAGCTATCAAAAGCCTACGTCGATAGGAGTGCTCTAAAGATGATTTTGAAAAATCTTCTGCTAAATGCCATCAATTTCTCTCCCAATGATACCACCATAGTACTCGCAGCGAATGAAAAGGGAGCCTATTTGCAACTTTCTGTTTCCGATAAGGGCATAGGCATACCTTCCAAAATGCATGCTACAGTATTCTCTATGGGAAAGGATAATCGGCGCCTAGGGACCAACGATGAAAAAGGGACAGGAATTGGTCTATTCATGTGTAAGGACTTGGTTGCAAGGAATGGCGGGATGATCTGGATAGAGTCATCGGAGGAAGGAAAAGGCACAAACATCATGTTCTCAATCAAAAAAGCGGCAGATTCAACTTTAAGGCTAGATAGCAAAAGCTGAGAAGCTATTTTTGTGTCTGCGTTATGAGTGCCTTATCAAAAGAAGAAAGAGCAGCCAGGAGAGCTGCAAGAAGAGCCGATCGGCTATCCAGAAAATCGGAGAAAGATTACACTATTCTTTACGTAGATGATGAGATGCCCAACCTTAGGGGTTTTAAGTCCACGTTTAGAAGGCATTACAACGTGCTCACTGCCATAGGTCCCGAAGAGGCATTTCAAATAGTGCTTAAGGAAAAAATTGACTTGATTGTATCAGACCACCGCATGCCCCACATGAGCGGTGTCCAGCTTTTGAAAAAGGTACACGCCTACAACCCAAAAATCAAGCGAATGATATTGAGCGGATTTATTAAAAAAGATGATCTACTTGAGACCATTGGGGCATTTGGGATTCATGATTTTGTAACCAAGCCCTGGTCTTTTGAGAATCTGAATGCAATCTTTCAGCGTGTACTCACTACCGATGCGGATGTTAAGGACTTTAGTAAACTCGGTTGATTGAGCTGGGGATACATTGTTTTTCTTCGCAGAAGTTGTTCTTTGCCTTTGAAAAAACGTTTGCCGGATTGTCGCGTTAATTTGACATCCTTGTATTTATGAAAAAACATATTCTCGCCATTGTTGCAATTTTCATGGTGGCGCTCTTCCAGCCTACGCTTGCACAGACGGGATATTATAAACCAGGACAGATTGCACAGAAGCTCAAAAAACTCAATGTCCTGGGTACTGTACTGTATGTGGCAGCACACCCAGACGATGAAAATACCAGACTTATCACCTACTATGCTAATGAGGCTTTACTGCGAACGGGATACCTATCCGCGACCAGGGGAGACGGTGGTCAAAATTTGATTGGTTCTGAGATCCGAGAAGGGCTCGGGATCATTAGAACCCAAGAGCTTCTGGCTGCCAGAAGAATAGACGGAGGATTGCAATTTTTCTCACGTGCCAATGACTTTGGATACAGCAAGAATCCCGACGAAACATTCAATATTTGGAATCGGGATCAGGTATTAGCCGACTTTGTTTGGACCATCAGAAACCTTCGTCCAGATGTGTTAATTACCCGATTTGACGCGAATGGAATAAGTCATGGCCACCATACTGCCAGCGCGATCCTCGCCAGAGAGGCCTTTGATTTGGCAGGTGATCCTGAAGCTTTTCCCGAACAGCTGGAATATGTTGAAGTGTGGCAACCTAAGAAGATTTTCTGGAATGTAAGTTGGTGGCATTTGAGGGGCGGAGCAGATACTACGGGGTTAATGAAAGTGGAAATGGGAGGCTATAATCCCTTGTTGGGTGCGTCGTACGGGGAGATTGCAGCCCAAAGCAGGAGCATGCACAAGAGCCAGGGTTTTGGATCTTCTGGCTCTCGCGGGAATCAAACGGAGTTTTTAAGGCAGCTAGCCGGACCTATTGATAAAAGTCCATTCGGTGATCTTGATTTTACCTGGAGTAGGGTAGAAGGTTCGAATGAAGTGGAAGCACTCATCAATCAGGCGATCAAAAACTATGATCCTTCCGCACCTTGGAAGATTGCCAGCCTGCTGCTGCAAGCACGTGATGCGCTGGATCAGGTGGAGGATGATTTCTGGAGAAAGGTAAAGCGAAAAGAACTGGATGAAATTATTGTGGCAATTGGAGGAATTTATGCCTCGCTAAGCAGTGATGCTACTTACTATACGCCCGGAGATTCTTTGCGAATAGATTTTGAGGTGATTAACAGGAGTCCCCTCGGCGTAAAAGTAGAAGAAATCACTTTTTCAGGTTTCATCAATCCGGTACCGGTAAATTCCATTTTGACTGAGAATAGAACCTTTCGATCAGAGCTCAATTTTGTCTTTCCAGAAAGTACACCATACTCCACACCTTATTGGTTAAAAAATCCAGCTGCATTGGGTATGTACGATGTTCCAGATCAAAAGCTGATCGGTAAAGCTGAAAATAGTCCGGTGATAACGGGCAAAGTGAATTTATCGATTGAGGGACGTGAAATTGACCTTGATATTCCTGTTTTTTTCCGGTCAACAGACCCGGTGATTGGAGAAGTAAAAACGCCACTAGTTGTCGGTCCGGAAGTTACCTTAAGGATGAAGTCAGAGGTGCTTGTATTTGGGACAAACGAAGCAAAAACTGTGGAAGTGGAGTTGCTGGCAGGAAAAAAAGCGGTTAATGGGATTTTAAAGTTGCAAACCCCAGAAGACTGGAAAATAAGCCCAGAAACAATTTCATTTCGATTGTCTGAAAAAGGGGAAACCCAGGCATTCGCCTTTGAAATACAACCTCCTGGCACAGCTTCAGCAGGAACAATCAAGGCGGAAGCTGTGGTAAAAGATGTCGTTTTTACCAAAGAAAAAACGACGATAGATTATGCACATATCCCCTCACAAACTACATTTTCCAATGCAGAAGCAAAGGTGATTCGCCTGGATTTGGAAAGGAAGGGCAACATGATAGGCTACATCGTTGGAGCAGGTGATGCGATACCTCAAAATTTGGAAGAAGTAGGATACCGAGTGGAGACGCTGTCCAAAGACCAGATCGTCCTTAGCGACCTCAAAAAGTACGACGCAATCGTGCTCGGTGCACGCGCATTTAACACTCAAAAATGGCTTTCTTACAAAAACGAAGTGCTATTCGACTATGTAAAACAAGGAGGTACATTGATCTCGCAGTATCATAAGAGCTATGGTTTGGTTACTCCGAGAGTAGCCCCATTTGATTTGAGAATTTCCAGAGATCGGGTTACAGTGGAAGAGGCGCCAGTAAGATTTCTACAGCCAGAGCACCCGGTGTTGAATTATCCAAATAAAATCACGGAGCAGGATTTTCAAGGTTGGGTACAAGAGCGGGGACTTTATTTTGCAAACCAATGGTCTGATGAGTTTGTACCTATCCTTAGCAGCAACGATCCAGGAGAATCAGAAAAGAAAGGAGGATTACTGGTAGCAAAATATGGTGAAGGTTTTTACGTGTACGCTGCATATAGCTGGTTTAGGGAGCTTCCAGCAGGCGTGCCCGGAGCTTATCGGCTTTTCGTGAATTTGCTATCGCTGGGTAATGAGTGAGCACCATCGTACCGTGTCGGATAAACCTCCCTTTTTCAGAAGATGGAGGACCCTCTACCTGGTGATCGTAGGTTGGCTATGTCTGCTTATTTTCCTTTTTTGGATTTTTAGTAAGTCGTTTACATGAGCACACTAGACTTAGTTGTGCTATTTGGAACGCTGCTATTCATTGTAGGCTTTGGCGTCTACAAAACCAAGGGCCAGAAGAACATTGAGAGCTATTTGTTGGGCGGGAAGTCAATGAAATGGGGAACAATAGGGCTATCCGTAATGTCTACACAGGCCAGCGCGATTACATTTATTTCTACACCCGGGCAGGCCTATGAAAGTGGGATGGGCTTTGTGCAGAATTACTTAGGAATGCCACTTGCGCTCATTGTGGTTTCCGTTTTTTTCATCCCGATCTTTTACAAACTGAAAGTCTACACTGCCTACGAGTACTTAGAAAGCAGATTTGATGTAAAGACAAGGTACTTAGGAGCATTCATCTTTTTGGTGCAGCGTGGTTTAGCAGCAGGTATTACAATTTATGCTCCTGCGATCATTGTATCGTCGATATTAGAATGGGATCTTATTTTAACCATCATCGGTACAGGAATTTTGGTGATCATTTATACTGTTTCCGGCGGTACCAAGGCAGTTTCTATCACACAAAGGCAACAGATGGCGGTGATCATGGGCGGCATGTTTGCTGCTTTCTTTATTATCCTGTTTTATGTTCAGGAATTTATATCTTTCTCCGGCGCTTTGTCACTGGCCGGTAGCTTGGGAAAATTGGAGGCTGTCAATTTCAGCTTAGATCCAGGAGAGCGTTACACCATCTGGTCAGGATTGGCAGGAGGTTTTTTTTTGCAGCTATCTTATTTTGGAACAGATCAATCGCAGGTGCAGCGCTACCTGGGTGGAAGTAATGTGACAGAAAGCCGGATTGGCTTAATGTTTAATGCTGTGCTCAAGATCCCTATGCAGTTTTTCATTTTGCTCACCGGAGTGATGGTCTACGTTTTCTACATTTTCTACGCTCCACCTCTTCATTTCAAGACCGCATCCGTTGCTGTTGTCCAAAACTCTCAGCATGCTGCAACCTATACGGAACTTGATGAAAGGCATACCATAGCCTTGATGGAAAGAAAGGACGCAGCGCTTCGCCTGTCACAAGATAATATTCTTGAAGTGGAGAAAGGAAATGACCTAAGGGCATTTAAAAATGCAGATAAAAAGGTCTTATCGATTCGAAATGAAGCCAAAGAATTGATCAGCTCGGTTGATGAGACATTGGAAACAAAGGATGCTGATTACGTTTTTTTAACCTTCATTACCAACTATCTACCACAGGGATTGGTGGGGCTTTTGATCGCGGTGATATTTTCTGCGGCCATGTCTTCTACTTCTTCTGAGCTCAACGCCTTGGCCTCTACCACTTCTGTAGACTTCTACAAAAGAAGGTTTATGAAAAGTGGCTCTCCCTTACATTATCTAAAAGCATCAAAAATTATCACGTTGGGGTGGGGGGTCTTGGCAATTCTTTTCGCCATCATGGCCAAAAATTCGGAAAACCTAATAGAGGCAGTAAACATTGTGGGATCAATCTTTTACGGAACAGTTTTAGGTATTTTTCTGGTAGCCTTTTTTCTGAAGCAGGTAAATGGTAACGCCGTATTTATAGGAGCTATCGCAGCGCAACTGATCGTGATTGTCATTCACTTTCTTACACTGGCGGAGGTTATCTCCCTTAGCTACTTGTGGTATAATGTCGTTGGTTGTGCGGGCACGATGTTAATTAGTGTACTCTTTGAATACAGCTCACCAAAAAGGCGCACGGGTAGTTAGTTTAGTGCCAAGTTGAAAAGTCTTTTCAAAATAGTAAGATCGGGGAAAGCTAACGGCTGCTCAAAGAGTTGGTAATTTTACATTGTTAAGCGTTGTAATTATGAAAGTAGAGCAGATTTATACGGGTTGCCTTGCACAAGGTGCCTACTACATTGAGAGCGATGGTGAGGCTGCCATTATTGATCCTTTGCGAGATCCAAAGCCCTACATTGATAAGGCGGCAGCAAAAGGCTCTAAGATCAAGTTTATTTTCGAGACACATTTCCATGCTGATTTTGTTTCGGGTCACCTGGAACTGGCGGGTAAAACAGGGGCTACAATTGTCTACGGTCCGGGAGCTACCACTGATTATGCAATTCATCAAGCAAAAGATGGAGAGGAATTCGAGGTAGGCAGGCTTAAAATAAAAGCACTGCACACTCCGGGTCATACACTTGAGAGCACTACCTACTTGCTGCTGGATGAAGAGGGAAATGAACATGCAATCTTTAGTGGAGATACCCTTTTTATTGGAGATGTAGGCAGGCCGGACCTTTCTCAGAAAGGAGACCTTACCCAGGATGATCTTGCTGCCATGCTCTTTAAGAGTCTTCGAACAAGAATTATGACTTTGCCTGATGAGATAGTAGTCTACCCTGCACACGGAGCAGGATCTGCCTGTGGTAAGAATATGAGTAAGGAAACGTCTGATTTGTTAGGTAACCAGAAGAAGACCAACTATGCCCTCAGGGCAGATATGACCCAAGAGGAATTTATAAAAGAGGTGACAGACGGGCTGCTCCCTCCCCCAAGGTATTTTGCAGAAAATGTAGCCATGAATAAGTCCGGGGCACCCGATCTCGACACGGTATTACACCGGGGTAACGTACCGCTTGATCCTGCCACTTTTGAGCAGATAGCCAACGAGCAGAACGCATTGGTACTCGATACAAGGTCGGCACAAGATTTTGCCAAAGGGCATATTCCAAACTCAATTTTCATTGGCATTGATGGTGGTTTCGCTCCTTGGGTTGGTGCACTGATACCTGACCTAGAGCAAGCCATAATTTTCCTTTGCAGCCCTGGAAGAGAAGAGGAAGTGATCACCAGGCTTTCGAGAGTAGGCTATGACAATACACTTGGCTTTTTGGAAGGAGGGGTTGATGCTTGGACTTCCTCGCAAAGAGCACTCGAAACCGTAACATCTCTTACTGCGGAGAATTTTGCAGAAAAATTCAATAAGGTCAACGATTTGAAAATCTTGGATGTAAGGAAGCCTGGTGAGTTTTATTTAGGGCACGTAGAAGATGCTTTAAGTTTTCCATTGGATTTTATCAATGATAATATGGAGGATCTTGATGCTGATGAACACTACTTCATTCATTGCGCAGGCGGGTATCGATCAATGATTGCAGCATCTATTTTAAAATCAAGAGGGTTTCATCAGCTTGTGGATGTTGCTGGAGGTTTTAAATCTATCAGTGAGACAAAGATTCCATTGGCTAGCCAAAAGGTAGAAGTGAGCTAGCCTATGCTGATCGTAAAATTGAGTTTCCCGTCTGTATTTGAAAAGTAATAGAGACGAAACTTCTCCTATTTACTGTA
The DNA here is from genome assembly GCA_039026695.1 of Bacteroidota bacterium. Lineage (GTDB taxonomy): Bacteria > Bacteroidota > Bacteroidia > Cytophagales > Cyclobacteriaceae > Ekhidna. Next base: position 2,755 of record JBCCLV010000051.1, on the reverse strand, counting down.
TGATAAAGGATCTAATCCTAAAACCAGGACCTTTCAATGGAGAGTATAACCTTCTTTTTGATAGATACGTTTGGTTACGTAAGATTTTGTGATTCAGCACATTTGCGTGATTAATCTTACATTTGTCGGAAGTTCACCAGTAATATATCATGGGTAAGCCAAACAATTGGACCAATTTCAAAAATGTAATGCTTTACGCTTTTGATGATATTTGGAGAAGCATGTGGGAGTTTCTTCTTAAGCGTCAGAATCGTTTTCGTTATCACAATGGTCACGAAGACAGATAGTTTATAGCTCTGTCTCTACCGACTACAACCTAGTCTATGAGGAGTCATAGACGAAGGGATTAGATTATCCTTTTCGGCCTCATTACCTTATAAAATAGCCATCTGTCTTGTAGCGATTGGTTTTTTGATAGCTTGAAAATCGCAATCATAAGTTTTTTCATAAGTTACGCAACCAACTATAGGATTGGTGCATCTACTGCATGAAGGCCAAAAAAATGCTACGTATCCACAAGTCATTGACAGAAGAAGAATTGCTAGAGGGTTGCCGGAAGAGAAAAGCATCTGCGCAGCGCATGATGTATGATCGTTTGGCTGGCAAAATGCTAGGCATTTGCGTCCGATATATTAAAGATCTTGAGGAGGCAGAACATGTAATGATCGGTGGCATTGTGAAGGTATTTGACAAGCTTCACCAATATAAAGGCGAAGGAAGTTTTGAAGGCTGGGTACGCAGAATCGTGGTGAATGATTGCCTGATGTACATCCGAAAGAACAGAAGCATGTCGCTGCAATGCGATGTAGCGGATGCGGAGAATGATCCAAATCTACAGGTTTTAGAAGATCAGCTCAACGCTGAAGACCTGGTGAAAATGATTCAGGAATTGCCCGTAGGGTATCGCACTGTATTTAATCTATACGCCATAGAAGGGTACAGTCACGCAGAAATTGCTGAACAGCTCAGCATAAGTGAAAATACTTCAAAGTCTCAGCTAAGCAGGGCCAGAAAATGGTTGCAGAATAGACTTGCGAGTATTGAGGAAGAACTAGTAAATAGAAAAAGACATGGATCAAATGAATATTGATCGCTTATTCCAAAATAAGTTAGCTGGACGCGAAGTAGCGCCCTCGAAGGCTGCTTGGTCTAGTGTGGCGAAGCAATTACCTAAGAAGCGCAAACCGCCTATCTACTGGATAGCAGCTTCCATTGCGCTCTTCTTGTTGGTAGCATTCAGTTTATTACTTCAAAAAACTGCTCCTTCAGTCGGGATAGCTTCAAGTGAAATAGACCACCCGGTACTTAGAAGTTCTGGAATACTATCACCACCCAGAGCCGTGAAAGCTAGAAAGAGGTCGGTAGGGGTTGAACAGCAGACAGGAAGCCTGGCAACACTTACGGTGGTACATTCAGAGAAAACGAAGCGTGTGGGAGAAGTCACGAAAGACAGACCTCAATCGCCAGAAAACCAACAGCTTACTTCCCCACTTCCTGTGATTCAGGAATCAATGGTTGCAGTAGCGGAAGACGAGATAGAAAATGGCTCCTTTTCTAATCAAGAGGAAGTCATGGCAGTTAATAAGATGGCAACTGTGAAAATCACTTACATAGCCAGTGAAACCAAAACAGATAAAGCAGCAAAAGTGAATAGCGACTCAGTTGGTGTATTTAAGAAATTTATCGCCTTGTCAGATAAGCTTGAACCTGGAAAAATGCTGGCAGATATCAAGTCTGCAAAGGACAACCTACTAAATGGTGGATTTAGTAGCAATCGCGGAAAACCTGCAATGGCCCCTTAATTAGAATTTAAAAAGACGAAATCATGAAAATATTTCAAAAAAGTAGAATTGTTAAGATCGCCACGTTGCATCTTTTTCTTTTGATCGCATTTCCAATGCTTGCAGTGGCTGAAAGTGATCGAGACACGGTCATCATTGAGCTTAGTAACAAGAGCAAGATTGTAATCATTACCGATAGCAAAGCAGACTTGGCCAATATGGAAAATTATGACATTAATCAGATGATCAGGGATTTGAATTCCCAGCTATCGGATTCGGTGAAATACATGCAGATTACTGAAGGCAAGAACTACGTAAGGGACTCATCTGAGATTGCGATCACAAGAAGCTACGGTACAAATGGTAACGTGAGGGTGAAACTTGGAGGTCTGGAGGTAGATGTAGATCCCGATGAAGTAGACGACTGGGATGAAGATGACTGGAATACTAGAAGGAAAGTGACCTATGAGGCCGAGAGAGTTGATCGTACTTCGCACCATTTTAATATTGATCTTGGCATCAATAACTGGATAGAGGACGGAAAATTTCCAGATGGTGACAATGCCCATTATTCAGTAAAGCCTTTTGGTTCCTGGTATGTTGCTTTAAATAGTGTAAACAAATCATGGATTAGTGGGCCTGTATTCCTCGAGTGGGGTTTAGGGATAAGCTGGTACAACTGGAAGCTGCAAGATCCTGATTTCAGAATCATTGAGGGCGATGATCAAATAGAGTTGATTGAGGTTCCCGATGTAAACGGCATCAAGAGTAAGCTTACCGCCTCTTTTATCAATGTTCATGCAGTCCCAATGTTCGATTTTTCCCGTGGAAGAAAAAAGATCACCAGTTATGAGTCTTCTGGGGTTCGGGTAAGACGATACTCCAAAAAAGGCTTTCGGTTTGGCCTGGGTGGATATGCAGGTTACAGGCTGGGATCCCGCACGAAGTTTCGCTTTGAAGAAGGTGGAGATAAT
>JBCCLV010000050.1:0-26819 GCA_039026695.1 Bacteroidota bacterium | reverse complement strand
CATTTCTAATCGTACTTCTAGCGATGTATCTCAACCTCAAGACGAATGGATTCATGCTGTGACCACCTGTGATGGTTCAGTTTTGAAAACATTCGCTAATGGAGAGCTGATTTCCTCTCTAAATATCAACTATTCCACAATTCAGTCTAATTCATATGATTTGTTAATTGGAAAGGGAAACAACTTTTTTGGAGGTTCGATTGATGATATCAGAATATATAACTACTCCTTAACCGATTTAGAGGTCGATGATTTATATCAGCAAGAAAAACCAACAGAGGATAACACGAATTTTCAACCGATCCAAATTGGACAATTAATAATTGAAGCTGAGCAGATTACTGAAACGACTACAAATGTTTTTTCTGCTACAGGAAATGTAAACATTGGCAATAAACTATTTTTTGATGGTGAATTGATCGTCAATAGGAATGACCTAACCCTTTCAGGAAATGGAAGGATTTATACCAAGGATATTCCCCAAATTGGTGTACTTGATCTTTATGATGGAGAATTCAGTTTTGAGGTTGAAGCATCGGCAGAAAAAATTACTTCAACCATATTAGATAAAGCCAATCAGCAATTTGACTTATTCAACTTACCTATTCATATTGAGGGTATTTCCTTTCTTGAGGATGGTATTGAAATCAATGGACAGATTGTTTTTCCAGAGGTTCTTGATGGTGTGACAGCAGAGATAGATCAAATTAAATTAACTAAATCGCAAGGTCTCGATGTTGTTGGTATGATCGATTTACATAATAAAATTAAGATTCATGGTGCTGTCACCCTCAGTGAATTACTATTTCAATTTGATATGGACCAGAATCAATTTAGGGGTTTAGGAATAATAGAAACTGCCTTATTTGATGCAAGTACTGGGGTATATATCGTTGAAGAGGGCTTAGACAGTGTGGGTGTTTGGGTGGATGTTGCCAACCCCCAACCTCTTGGTACAACTGGTTTGGCCCTTGCAGGTGCAGGTGGCTATGTAGATGGTATCCAGATTCCGCCACTTACTATCGGGCTAGGAACCACATTGGTAATTATAGGCACACCACCTGAGTTTTTAGCATTTGAGAGGTTGCTTCTGGAGTATGAATTTGGGACTCGAATGAAAGGTTCCGGAAACTTTGTACTATTTGGCCAAGCCCTTGCCAACGCTTATTTTGAAATCGATAAGAAAAGGGTTGCTCTAGGTGTTGATGTAAACTTCCAGGATATTTTGATCGCCTATATGAAGGCGGCAATAATGGCTAATGATAAGAATGGAATTGATTTCATTGGCAAATTTGGCGGTGAACTTCAAATCCCAAACGGTGAAGGGTTTGAATTCGAGGTGCTAGAACAATTGCTACGAGAGGCACTAAAAGACCCTACCCTTACCCTACCCTATTCAATTGCTGGGAGTGACAATATTATTGTAAATAATAAGCTACGAGGAAGAGCATGGATTGTCCGACCAGGAAGAAAAGATTTTAAGGCTAGCTATCTGATAAAATTCAAAAATGGGAAAGTAACAACCAAGTTTATTCCTGGTTTTCGTCTTTACAACGAGGATGTATTTTCAAGCCCTAATGCAAGGCTTCAGCTTGAGTATTTAAATGAGGTTCATCCTGAAAGCAGATTTGAAGGAAAGAGTTTAGTGCTAAGAGGTTCTTCGGATAACTCCTCATCTCAAACGTTATCCGATGAAGCCATAACTCAGGATTTTATTATAAGTACCGACATTGAAACCATCATTGTGAGGGTAAAAGGTGAAACAAGCCTTCCATCTTTCGAAATTTCTGATCCAAATGGATTGGTTATTTCTAGCTCCTCTGATTTTCAGAATTATCAGTATATGACCAACAATGAAAAGAACGCTTCATTTATTATAGCAGACCTTCCTATTAAAGGAACATATACGATCTCAATCGTTGATGAAGGAGATAATTACCTGGTGGATGTGATTGGCAATGAAGGTGATCCAGGCTTCATGATCAATGAAATCAACCAAAATGATGATGTAATTAATATTCAGTGGACTGATGACAATCCGTTCGATGATGCAGAAATTTCATTCTACCTAGATGAAGACAAAGAAGGAGCAAACGGAACACCTATTGAGCTGTCTATCTCAGAAGACGATGAAACAGATAATGTCGAATATGAAATGACCGATGAATTGCCCGGTACCTACTATATCTACGGAATTATGAGCGACACGCTAGGTAACAATGTTGTCAGTTATTATGAAGAACCGATAACCATAACAACCTCACTAGCAGCGCCTACCAATCTTGAATTCAGTTTAGTTGATGACGCTCTTTACTTAGAGTGGGAAAAATCTGTTGATTGTCAAAATTGTGATTATCTCATTTTTCTAGATGATTCAGATCAAATATCTACCACATCACAAAATCAAAATGTTGGTGATACAAGTAATTTCACTCTCACAAATCTTCAGTTTGGCCAAACCTATTTTATTACAATGGCAGCACAGAATGATGAAGGTAATTTGACATCATTCTCAAATACAATCGAGGTAGAATTGATTAGTACTTTGGTAAATAATTTGCCCACTGTAAAATCTGTTAGCTTCCCTCAACAGCTTACAAAAGGTGAGCATACAACAATAACCTTTGATTTATACGATGCTGATAGTGATATCTTGACCCTTCAGGCTATTAAAGCACCTGATAATATTTCCATATCCTCAAATAGTATTGGTTGGGAGGCATCAACGATAGGACTGAAACAATTCGTCATTGGTGTCTATGATCAAGAAGGCATAGGTGACTCAGTTCAATTTTTTATAGAAGTCTTTAATGAAGTGCTGTTTTCTCCATCAATTAGCACCAATAAGAATCAATTAGAAGCTTATGGCGAATCATTAGTAGTTTCACTCAGAAACCCTGCATTGATCAATGACAATAGCCAGATTAACCTCAATGCTTATACTATAAGTAATCCTGATGAGGTTTTAGCCCTCAACCTAAAAAGTCAGGACACGAAGATCGGCTTATTTAATGGCTCAATTTCGCTAGATAGAGATTCTAATTTAGCAGCAGCAATATTGCAATCATCTCGAACTGATACGTTGGTGCTATCATACTCATTTGATAATTCAGAAATTCAGTATAGGATTGCCTTTAATGGCCCTAATACCCCACCTGAAAATCTTTCAATTTCAAACCTAACCATAGATGAAAATCAAGAAGATGAATTAATAGGTCGTTTGTCAGCATTCGATTTTGATGAAGATCTTTTAGAATTTTCATTAGCCAATGACATTGAGCAGTTCAAAGTTTCTGGAGATTCCCTGTTAACAGATTTGGAACTTAATTATGAAAAGAAGGGAGAGTACGATTTGCAAATATTAGTATCTGATGGTACTGATGAAATAGCATCATCATTTTCTATTACAGTTAATGACATAAATGATGCTCCCACAGATATATTACTATCCCAGGATTCAATTTATGAAAACAGTGAACCAGGATCATTAATTGGAATTCTTTCATCGGAAGATGAAGACGAAAATGAGTCGTTTACATATTCCTTTGAAAATTCGAGTGACCTTTTTGAAATCGTTAGCGATAAGCTACTCTCAAAAGTAGTTTTTGATCACGAAGCTCAGACAAATTATAACCTAGAAATCAAAGTAGTTGACAAGGGTTCACTTTCGTTTCTCAAGTCTTTCAATATTTTGATTGTTGATGTTGATGAACCTTTAGGTATTAGTAATGAATCTAAAATCACAGTCTATCCAAATCCAGTATCAGACATATTAATCATCAAATCAAATAGCTTCAAAAATGCTACTATCTATGATTTATCAGGGCAAGAAATTTTGAGGTCAAATAATAAAGTAATTGATATGCAATCTCTAATTGAAGGTACTTACATCCTAAGGGTGGTCAGTGATGATCCCCAAGCCGCAGCTATTAGGATTCATAAAAAATAGACATTCAGCGTCTCATCAATCACAACAGATCTCTGATAAATAGAACCCATAATTCGCTAGGGATTTCAGTTTTTCTATAGCACAAAAGCAAATGCTTTTCTTGATTCGAAGGCCTTTGTGCATGATTTTAAAGACTTTTTTCACTACTAATCTCTGATCACCCTCATTTCAGTTGAGGGAGATCTTCTCTTTATTGCAAATGCTTACGTTTTTTCTACTTTCATCTTGTTTTACGCTAGGCTTTTTTCTCGGCGTGTGGCTTACTAAGATGAAAATGCAGGAGATAGACGATTAATTGACCCTTTCTCATTTTCACTTACATACTTATTCAAGGCGTCTTCGCTTGTGGCTAAGTCACTAAAGAAATTATCCAAGAGAAAAAGACTACTTGATATTGAAATCACGTAATTTGTAAGTGTAATGTTGACGATCCCCCCAGTAAGATCTTAGGCATAGCTGGAGCGGGTTTCAAATTGGTTGAAGTATCCTAGAGGTAAATAGATGAAAACTCAAAAGCTCCTCTTTCTATCATCACTTTTTATTCTCGGCTGCAATCAACAACATCAGGTTGCTATTCAGCACCTGCAGGCACCATCTACTGCCCTATTCCAGGCTGTTTCTATGATCAATGAAAACTCAATTTGGGTTAGCGGTCACCAAGGATCTGTGATAAGAAGTGTAGACTCTGGGACTACCTGGGATCTTTATCAGTTTGTAAATGACTCTTTAGAATTTCGAGATATACATGGAATAAATGCCGAGAAAGCCGTGGTGATGAGCGCTGGACCAGGCAGTAGCTCACGCATCTATACCTTTCAGACCCCCGGCACTTGGAAAGAAAATTTCATTATGCCAGACTCGCTTGGGTTTTTAGATTGTATGGATTTCTGGGATGCCAGAGGCATCGCTTACGGTGATGCAATAGATAAGTATCCCTATATCTTACTTACTCGTGATGGGGGAGATTCCTGGTACAGAGCGGACACTTCCAACATACCAAAAGCAGGGATTGGAGAAGGAGGTTTTGCTGCAAGTGGCGATTGTGTCACAGTGCAGGATGGAGGAAAGGCCTGGATAGCGACAGGTGCTGGGGGGAACGCCAGGTTTTTGGTTTCAGAAGATTATGGCAGTACCTGGAAGTCTATCTCTTCTCCAATGGTAAAAGGGGAAGCAGCCGGGCACACAGCTGTGGTATTTGAGGGCCAAACTGGATTCGCTACAGGTGGTGACCTTATGCAAGCGGATAGCTACACAGATAACTGCATCTTCACTGAAAATGGAGGAATTAGTTGGTCATTGGCCTCCAAGCCCAATAATACTGGGGCATTTTACGGCGCTGACATTGTCAAGACCGGCAACAAGCATTTTACCTTTATTTGTGGTCCAGCAGGGGTGGAATATTCTGATAATTTTGAGAATAATTGGAGAACGCTAGACACCCTTAATTTTTGGGCAGTTGATTTTTACAATAATGTAGGCTTTGCAAGTGGGACCAATGGCAAAATTTTACGACTTGAAATTCAGAATTAGGAGAGTTGCCCAGTCACAAATAGAACAAACCCCCGGAAGATTGTTGGAAAATGGCATCCAAAAACGAGCATTATGAGAAGACCCAGAAGAAATAGAGCTTCAGCAGCCATCAGAAGCCTTGTGCAGGAAACCCAACTGGCAACTGATGATTTGATCTTTCCGCTTTTTCTTTTAGAAGGCCGTAAAAAAAAGACCGAAGTGGAGTCTATGCCGGGGATCTTTCGACTATCGGAAGATTACTTGCTACAAGAAATAGAAGAATGTATGGGTTTGGGGATCAAAGGGTTTGACATATTTCCGGTAGTTGATGAATCACACAAAGACAAGCTTGGGACCAGAAGCTACGATCCCGACTTTTTTTATCTGAAGACGCTAAGCAAAATCAAGCAAACTTTTCCTGAAGCATTCATCATCACAGACGTGGCAATGGATCCTTACAGTATTGACGGTCACGATGGTATACTTGAAAACGGGAAGATCCTAAATGACGAAACCCTGGAAATCTTAGGGCAAATGGCGTTGGCACAAGCCGATACCGGAATTGATATGGTGGGGCCTTCAGATATGATGGATTTTAGGGTGGGATATATTCGCAAGGTCTTAGATGAAAATGGGTTTACTGATACAGGCATTATGTCCTACACTGCAAAGTATGCAAGTGCCTTCTACGGCCCATTTCGTGATGCGTTGGACTCAGCACCCAAATTTGGAGATAAAAAGACTTACCAAATGAATCCTGCCAATGCTAAAGAAGCCATCATAGAAGCAGAACTAGATGCAAATGAAGGGGCAGACGTCCTGATGGTAAAACCAGCTCTAGCATATCTCGACATTATACATCGGCTTAAATCGCGTTTCAATTTGCCCATAGCTGCCTATAATGTTTCTGGGGAATACTCAATGATTAAAGCTGCTGGCGCGAAAGGCTGGCTAGATGAAGATAAGGTAATGATGGAGTCTTTGCTCTCAATTAAGCGGGCGGGCGCAGATATGATCTTGACCTATTTTGCTAAGGAAACGGCAAGGATTTTGAAAGATTGAGGTCTAAGTTTTTCAGGTGATTTTTCACCGAGCATTAGTTTTTGATTTCAAATTATTCCTGATCTTTTGGTGCCACTTGTTTCATTCTATTATCAATCTTTAATCCTTATTTATGTTACTTTGCATGTAACATTAAATCTTAAAAGAATGAAAAAAACAATCAAAACTTTAGCAATAGCCCTATTTGTAGCTACTGCTTTATCTTCTTGTTATACGTACACCACGGTAGTAGGTAATGGTGCTCAGGGCAGCAAAGAGACTAAAGCCTGGAATCACTATTTGATCGGAGGTCTTGCACCCGTAAGTGTATCTAATCCAGCAGACCTTGCGGGGGGAGCGAAGGATTATGATGTGAAGACTGAGATAACATTTGTGAATGGACTGGTAAATGCCATTACTTTTGGACTTTACTCACCTTCTACTACCACGGTAACAAAGTAACCGTAGCTTATGATTTATAAAATACTATTTGGACTTTTTGCCATTGCTTCATTGGTTATGCTGGTTCAAAGTATCCAAATAGTATTTTACTACCATGACGAGCTAAACTCTCATGGTTTTGGGTTTGTCACCGGAAAGCTCCTACTATTTGTCCTATTTGGTCTACTAGCCTTCTTCATTGGAAGGAGAATCTTTAAGGTGAAGCAAGAATAGTAACACCTCAATTTTCCCTTTACCCCCAGTACTTATTCTTACTTGTCTGCCCGATCCCAGGGTTGAATCCATTGGTAGGATCTAGTTCTTTGTAGAAATCTTGTAGAATGGGTTTTGCTATGTATTCGTGCCCTACATTGTGCTCTGCAGGATACTCGGCTCCCCTTGCATCAAACGTCTTCAGTAGTTTTTCTTTTAATGCTTTGGCGTCCACCCCTTTTTTCACAATGTAGTTTTGATGAAAAACGTGACAGAATAGGTGACCGTAATGCAGCTTTACTTCGAACAAGTCATCTATCTCAGGGGGTAGATTTTCAAACCAGTCTTTTTCATTTCTAGGGAAAGCAACGTCAATAGACATCATTGGGCCCACATCTTTTTGATGGATCGCGTAGTAACGCCCAATCGCACTTCCTGCGACAAATCGATGTAATAGCGCTTTTTCTCCTTCTCTGTCAGTGCATTCAAAAAAGTCACCATTGTGCTTGGAGAAAAAATCTTGGAAATAGGCCCTGGTTTCGTCGATTGCTGCATCAGAAGTCTCAATTACCCAGTGGTGCTCGTACAGGTCTCGGAATTTTTCCATGCGTTTTGGAAGGTGATTTGGCCATAAAGTGCTCAGAAACTGCATCAGCCTATCCGAAAATTTACTCGGAAAAAACCTTAGCTTTTCTGCGATGAGATCAACTTTTCGTTTGAGGGCAAAGAGCTTAGGTATATAGCCAGTGCCCAGTTTGTCAATCACGATAAAATTGTCTTTGCTGTACTTTTTAGTAGCATCATAGCAAGCTCTATGCAAGTAATCTCCTGTAGTGGGGAGATTTTTAAATTTTGAAAGAATATCCCTTCGGAGCTGCCATAGGACATCTGGATCATTCGTACCTACATAAAATACTTTATGGCGTGTCGCTGCTGGATAGGTATCCACTCTGACAGCAAAAACTGCAAGTTTCCCGGCAGAACCGGAAGCTCCATACAATCTTCTTTTGTCCGCATTAAAGCGAGCAGGAGTATCCGCATCTATTTCCCTGACCCGCAGCTCATATTCATTATCTGATGCCAATTTATCAGGGTGATGTATCTGATCTTGGGTGTATTCTTCATGCTCAAGGTTGCTGAGAATTTCTTCCGGCGATTCTCCAAGATCTATACCTAAATCATTAACAAGGGAAAGCTCCCCTCGCGCATTGATTTGAGCATACAATGAAAGCTCTGTATACGCTGGTCCTCTTTTTACCAGCGAACCCCCAGAGTTATTGCATATACCTCCAACTATGGATGCTCCAATGCTTGAAGAGCCAATCACAGAGTGTGGTTCTCTCCCGTAAGGAGCAAGCCGATCTTCTAAGCCGAAAAGTGTGCTACCTGCCAGGCCAATTATTTGTTTTCCTTCATCAATCATCTGTATTCCATCTACCCTCATGGTATTGATCACCACTATTGGACGGTCATAGTCACTTCCATCGGGTGTAGAACCACCCGTAAGTCCAGTGTTTGCTGCTTGCATGATCACGATGATGTCGGCCTCTACACAGACCTGTAAAACTCTCCATATTTCTACAAGAGAACCTGGCTTTACTATTGCCGATGCTTCTCCCGATCCAAACCGATAACCCTTGCAATATGGCTGTTTACTTGCTTCACTGGCAATTACGTATTTATCGCCAGTGATTTTCTTTAGAGCGGTAAGCGTATTAGAAATATCTATCGTAGTTGTCATCTTCTTATTTCGGTCCCTTCATTATAAAGAACAAAAATAAACACCTGTTGATGCTTACGGTTTGTTTTCCTCCGCTAATAGTAAGTAATCAGTTACAGTGCTCTTCTGCTAAGACCAATATTTATTCAGCGTCCGGACCTACGGCAACATCGGGCGTTTTGTCTTTGTCTTTTGGAAACATAAATGAAAGTACAATGGCAAGCACCAGCGAACCTATGATGATTCCAAATGACACGAAAATGGGGATCTTGAGATGAAAGATCTCTGCCAGCATCTTTGCGCCAATAAAAATAAGCACCACTGAAAGGCCTTTTTGCAGTAAATAAAATTTATCAAGCACGTTCGCAAGTAAAAAGAACATGGCTCGTAGGCCCATCACAGCAAAAATGTTTGAAGTGTAAATCACAAACTCATCTTGAGTGATTGCAAATGCAGCTGGAATACTGTCAACTGCGAAAATCAGGTCGGTTGATTCAATTAAAACTATTACTAAAAAAAGCGGCGTAAACCACAGTTTCCCTTTTTCACGAAACCAAAACTTTCCGCCTCTGTCCTCAGTGCTGATTGGAAGGATTTTTTTCGCAATTCGGAGCAGCGGATTTTTCTCGGGCTCCAGTTCCATCTCTTCATCATCTCCAAACAGTTTAATGCCTGAATAGACCAGAAACACACCAAACACATAAAGTATCCAGTGAAATTGGGATATTAGTAATGCTCCCACAAAAATAAAAACCGCCCTGAAAACGATCGCCCCTAAAATTCCCCAAAAAAGAATGTTGTGATAGTATTCCTCCTTGACTTTGAAGTACCTCAGTATTAGCAGGATTACGAAGATATTATCCACAGAAAGGGCTTTCTCCGTAACGTAAGCTGAGAAAAATTCGAGTGTGGCAGCTCCTCCAGCCCCGTAGAAGTAGATGAGAATACCGTATGCTACTGAAACCAGCACCCAGAAAATAGATTGCTTTAAAGCCTCCTTCTGGGATACTTTTTCGTGCTGCTTGTGAAATATCCCCAGGTCTACAATTAGAAACGCAACGATAATCACCCCAAACACTCCGAAGAGAAGCAGGTCATTTTTACCTGAGAATAAAGAAAGAAGCATATAGGGTGTTTGGTTGCTCGTAAAAACGAACGGAAGCTAGCTAAATCAATGCTAAAAAAGAAAGCCTTGAGCTCAAAACGAACCTTGCACCCTTATCCGTATTTAGTGACTTCCTTGAAAAAAGAGTAACCAAATCACGAAAAGTATAGGAAGAAGTATAGGGACCGAGTACCTTACAATGTAGGAAAAGAATGAAGGCATTTTAATTCCCACTTGCTCCGCGATGGATTTTACCATGAAGTTGGGGCCATTACCGATGTAGGTGAAAGCACCAAAAAACACAGCTCCTAAGGAAATAGCCATTAAGTCTAGCAATGATCTGGGATATTCGTTTGAGGCAAATGCCACTACGTCTTGCGTCTTAGATATATCTGCACCCACACTTGCCATTGAGGCAGTTAAGAAATTAACGTAAGTCGGGGCATTATCTAGAAATCCCGAGAGCAATCCAGTACCCCAGTAAAGCGTGCTAGGATTGATCAATTTTTCTCCTTGCGGTGACTGAGCAAAAGTACTTACCATTTCAAGTGCCGGCATCATGGTAAAGAAAATGCCAATGAAAAGAAAGGCAACCTCGCGGATCGGTTCAAAGCTAAACTCGTTGCCTTGAATTGCTTGCAGATCGGAGAAACGTATTGCTCCAAGTGCTGCTGCAAACATGATAATTTCCCTTAAGTAGGAAAAAGTAGCCCCATCGTACTCTATACCAGGGACCCAATCAAACACATTGGGATCCAAAAAGACAGCAGCAACCACTATAGCCAACCAAAAGAAGTTTCTCCTCCCTTTAAGATCAATCTTTCCGGTAATAGGCTCACGTTCTTCCTCGTCGCCTCGCATTTTGGCATAGTCTGCTTTGTTTCGGATATCGTAAACATAGAATACAACCAGCAGTAGCACCACTGCTATTGCCCAGGGAACTACGTTATGGATCAAGGTCCAGGTGAACGGAACCCCTTTCAAGAACCCAAGGAAAAGCGGAGGGTCGCCGATTGGCGTAAGACAACCACCCACATTGCTCACTATGAAAATGAAGAAAACAACATGGTAGGGCTTGATCCTATTATTGTTGAGCCTGATGAAAGGACGAATCAGCAGCATTGAGGCGCCTGTAGTACCAATAAGATTGGCTATTACCGCACCGATCGCCAGGATCACCACGTTAGTCAACGGCTTTGCTTCTTTATCCACGTTGATTAAGATCCCCCCTGAGGCTACGAATAGACCTGTAATTAGCGCAATGAATTGGATATATTCTGCAGCGGAGTGTATAGGACTGTGGGTGTTTTTCAACCAGAATAAGTAATAGGAGCAGACAATTGACGCCAGAACCACCGCAATGATGGGATAAGACTTGTGCCAAAAATGTGGATAAAACAGAGGACCAGTTGCAATCATGGAGAGAAGCAATACAAATGGCACTACGGACCAGGGTGCAGGTGCGTGACCCTCGTGGTGGTCGCCCTCTTCGTGGTGGTCATGCTTTTTGCTTTCGCCATCTTGCTTATCGGTATGCTGAGCTTGAGAAGAAACGGTGGATGAGTCCTCGTCTTGCAAGATTGCTGCATTTCCAGGCATAGCCGAGAGTATGCTCATTAAGAGCAATACCAGGAAAAGTGCATCTCTTTTGGTCATTGGGTTTTAGAGTGTGGAGCTAAAGATATGATGAGGGGTTACAAAAACAAACCATTCGCGCTTATATCAATTTGTTCAGCGCGATTGATAAGGCTGTCTCAGCAATTTTTTCTCGGTTTTGATTTACTGCATAAACGTCTTGCAAAGCCGATGCAATGGTTTGTGAAATATCCATGAAAATATCTGCATCTGTGAGTACTCCATCTTTTTCTGGATCCATTAAAAATGCGAAAGTCCGGGCCATTCCACAGTTTGCAATAAAATCAGGAATTAAAGAGACTTTCTGGTCTACAAGTGCCGCAATAGGACCGTAGAAGATTTCAGGATCATTGAAAGGGACATTTGCTCCACATGAAACTACTTCTAGTCTATTTTGAATCAAGCGATCTGCTTGAGACTTTGAAACCAATCGGGATGCAGCCGCAGGGATAAATATTTCAGCTCCCATATCCCACACTTCTTGGTTGAATTGCTCAAAAGGAATGAGTTCATCAGCCACCAGTTTATTTCCGTTCTTGTCGTAAAATAGCTTTTTAACCTCATCAAGTGTAAAACCCTCGGGCTTGGAAACTCCCCCTACACGGTCTATGATACCAACAACCTTCACACCGTACTTAGATAAATAAAGCGCTGCTGTAGACCCCACATTGCCCCATCCCTGAATGATGGCACGTTTTTCCCTGATGTTGCCACCCCAGATTTGGTAGTAATGTCTTACGGCCTCCGCTACCCCAAAACCGGTAATCATGTCCGCAACGGTATACTTTTCGGGAGAATCAGGAACATATTCCTGATCTTCAAGCACTTTTGAAACGCCCTGCCGGAGGCGGCCGATCATGTGAATTTTTGTGGGCTTTCTGGGATTAAAATGGCCATTCACAGTACCCTCCTGCGGATGCCACAGTCCCAGATCCTCAGTGATGGGAATCACTTCTTTTATCTCATCTACATTGAGGTCCCCTCCTGTTCCATAGTAGTTTTTGAGTAGCGGATAGACGGCATGATACCACCTTTTTAAGACTCCTTCTTTGCGTGGATCTTGCGGATCGAAGTTGATGCCTGATTTTGCGCCTCCTATCTGCGGACCAGAAACCGAAAACTTAACCTCCATGGTTTTGGCAAGCGACTCTACTTCTCGCTTATCGAGTCCCAAACGCATTCGGGTTCCTCCACCTGCAGATCCTCCTCTCAGCGAGTTAATGACGACCCATCCCTTCGCCTCGGTCTCAGGATCAGACCATTCAAAGACGATTTCAGGTGTTTTTTCTTCAAACTTTTGGAGCAAATCTTTCATTGCAGAGGCAAAATTTTCATGAGATGCGTAAAGCTAATCATTCGGGAAGTGAATCTCCCCAGAGCAGCTATCCGCGCTTGCTCCCGTACAACTGGCAAGCACATTGATCTCGGCTCTTTGCTTTTTCAAACCCAAGAATGCAAAAATGATCGCTTCCTTAAAGTCGATTATCAAAGGTGAAGGGACCTGTAAATCCCACTGAGGGAGGGTGGTTTTGAGCTCTTCCATAAGAAAGGTGTTGTAAGCCCCACCACCCGTGATGAGCATCCTTGGATTTTCTCCTCTAGTTTGCATTACGGTAGTCCCTCTAGGTACCTTTTTTAGGCAACTACTCAGGAAATAGGCATAGGATTTTAGGCCATCCTTTGGAGCAACTCGCCGGAGTAGCTTTTCGGGAATGAATTGATTAGGCAGCGATTTTGGGAATGGCTGGTCAAAAAACGGGATTGTTTTTAATGAATTAATAAACTGGTGGTCAATTGTTCCAAGACGAGCCAACTGACCTTCATTGTCAAACCTGTGCCCAAGCTGCTGTGCGTAGAAATTAAATACTTGATTGCAGGGAGCAATATCTCCTGCTAATTTCAAATCCCTCAATGAAATATTCGCAATGCCTCCTAGGTTGAGGCAGGCATGGTACGATGAAAAAAGCTCAAAGTCTCCGAATGGAACTAAAGGAGCCCCTTGTCCCCCCAATTTGATGTCCGCAGATCTAAAGTCCGTTACAGTGGCGATACCTGTTCTACAAGCAATACAGTGCCCATCGCCCAGCTGCCAACTCCTACCTTTATCCGGATCATGAAGAATTGTATGCCCATGAATTGCCAGTAGATCGACTCTACATTTTTCGGTGAACTTATTAATCTCATCTCCTATCCATTCTCCAAATATTAGGTCAAGCGCCTCTTGTTGATTGTGTGTGTATGCCGGTGCGTCCGCTAATTTCTTTCGTAGAGACTCTGGATAAACAACAGTTCCTGATTTTTTCAAATCATAAGTCCAGTGATGATCCAATTTTTGAAAACGTACCAGCCCTAGGTCTAGTCCATCCATAGAGGACCCAGCCATTCCGCCCAGTATGTAAAATTCTTTTTTCAAAGGGTTTTTATGATTGCAAAGTGTTGCTACCTGTTTTCAGATGGCAATATAGCTGCTGAGATTGTGTCATCTCTTCTCAACTACCTGTCCCATTTGATGTAAAGAATCTTTTCTTTTGCTGGTCATTATGCAAGTCCAAATAGATGTAGTGCTGGTTGACATTGGAAATTCGCAGATCAAATCGGCAGAAGTCCAAAATGGAGCTATCCAGCAGATCCGTATTTGGCCTTCAGCACAGCACCTTTTTGATCATTATGATTCTACCGTTGAGTTTATGGTCTGCGCTACCGGCAATTTGCCTTTTGGATTTCGAGAAGATCAGGTACTTACCTACAATACGAAAGTCCCAATAGAAATCGAGTATAAGACACCTCAAACCCTGGGAATGGATCGAGTGGCTGCCGCTGTGGGTGCATCTTACTTATTTCCCGGTAAAAATCTCCTGCTGGTGGACGCTGGAACTTGCCTAACCATGGACTTCATAGCTGCCGAAGGAGTTTTTAAAGGAGGTGTGATTTCTCCCGGTCTGCAGATGCGGATGAAATCTATGTCGCTATCTACCGCCAATCTCCCCGATATCTCTGATTCCTGGTCTGCCGAGCAGGTAAAACTCTGGGGTGATTCTACCTACTCATGCCTACTTGCCGGCTCATATGGTGGTATGCTAAACGAAATCAACGGTATGCTGCTGCAACTTCAATCCCATTTCACATCTATTAACTTAATAGTAACAGGGGGGGATGCCCATCACTTTGAATCCAAACTAAAAGCAGCCATTTTTGCCGGTTCAAAAATGGTGTTGACGGGGCTGTACCAAATATGGAAAGGCTTGCAAGGTTGACATGTCGAAACAGTACAAACTGATGAGAAGATTTTCAGCAAGCATTTTGAGCTTGCTCTTGGGCTTTGGCGCTATGCAGGCCCAATCAATTTATTCCTTTGAGGGCCTTGGTAGTTTGGAGCATCAAGGCATGCCAAATAATTATGGCATGGGAGAGGTTGGAATCGGGACGCCAACGATCTGGCACGTAAATTCCCAAAACCCTGCCAACCTAGTTTACAATACTTTCAGCACTTTTCAACTCGGGCTTGAGGTGGAAAACAGAAGGTTTACCGGGGAGGATATATCTGGAGATGATACTAATGGAGCGCTTCGGTTTCTTGCTTATGCGTTTCCAGTAATGGCAGGAAAATGGTCTTCTTCATTTGGGATACTGCCTTATAGCTCTGTAAACTATAATACCTTTTCAGAGGGTCCTGTGGATGGAGATAACAGCATTACCCAGACAGCGGACAATCGAGGAGAAGGAGGCCTCACAAGTTTATATTGGGCCAATGGCTTTAGGATTACGAAAAATTTGCTGGTTGGCCTTAGAACCAATTATACTTTCGGCTCTATTGATAAGGAATCTGTGATTAGCCTTAGCGGCACTGGCCTACCTACAAACACCAGCTCCTTTGACAACCAAGAGTCTTACTCTGACCTGAATTTCCAGTTTGGTTTGGCTTACCGAATTAAGATTACAGAAAAGAAATTCTGGAACTTTGGAGCCACCTATTCCCCGTCTACTGATTTCAACGGAACTTCTAGACTCTCACTAAGTACGATCTCATCTGGCTCAGAGATAAATGAACGAGAAGTCTCCAACACGTCAATTGACAGGAAACTTCCGCAAACATTTGGGCTAGGAGCATCCTATCAAAAAATAAATAACATCACAATCGGTCTGGACTGGGAATTGCAAGAATGGAAAAATGTAGCGCGTCCAAATGACGCTTTTGACAACTTTTCAAAAATTGCGCTAGGAATTGATTGGATTCCTGATTTTGATGACGTTAACTCCTATTTTCAGCGAGCTCGATATGCATTTGGGGTTAATCGAACCAGACTTCCGTACGTCGTAAATGGGCAATCCCTTACCGATTTTGGTATTAATTTTGGAGCTTCTTTTCCTGTTAGTGGATTTTCTAGCGTGGATGTAGCATTTAAAATAGGTCAGCTTGGCGAGTCTGGAAACGGGCTTATACGTGAAAACTATTTTAAAGTTGTATTAGGTGCTACGATCAATGACAGATGGTTCATAAAACGCAGGTACGACTAGAATAAGAAACAAAGTATGAAGACGATGCTAAGAATTTCAGCTCTCTCGATCGTGCTCTTATCTCCGCTATTTGGCACAGCGCAAGACGATTGGAATTGGGGAGACCAGGTTGATAAAGCGAAAGAGAAAAATGTCCTTTACACAGATGCGCTAAAGGCAAAAAACTACGAAGCTGCCATTGAGCCACTAAGCTGGCTCTTGGAAAATACGCCTGATTTAAATCCGTCCATCTATATCAATGGAGTAAAAATTTACGAAGCACTGGGTAAAAAGGAGACTGACCCTGTGAAGAAGGATGAGTATGTTCAGTTTGGCCTTGGCTTATTTGATAAGCGTTCCGAAATTTATTCTTCTGATAAAAACGAAATAATTGAGCGTAAAGGAATCTTTGCCTACACTTTTTACCGAAAAACCAAAGAGCAGTATGAGCGTGTTTTCAACATTCTCAGCGAGGCATTTGAGCTAAATGGCGCAGAAATGAACCGTGGTGCACTGGTTGCCCTTATGGATATGACTTACAAAAATTATTTGTACAAGCGCCTAACCGATGAACAGGTAATTGACTTGTATTCAAATATTTCAGAGGCGCTAAACAAGCAGAAAGAGGTTGCAAACGCATCAGATAAAAAGAAGCTCACGAAGTACTTAGACAATGTGGATAGGCTGCTTGCTGCCACCAAAATCGAGATTAGTTGCGATTTAGTAGAAGAGCGCTTCGGCCCAAAGCTTGATGAAGGCAACGATGTAAATATCGCAAAACGGATATTTGACCTGATGATCAAAGGAAAATGTATTGATCGGCCATTAGCGCTACGAGCGGCCGAGGTAATACAGACCAATGACCCCACATACGGCGTTGCAAAATTTTTAGGTGCAAAAAACCAGCAAGAAGGAAATGAGGAAAAAGCCATGGCTTTTTTTGAGGAGGCTGCATCGCTTACCGATGACAATACTGAAAAAGCTGAAATGTACGTGAGTATGGCTCGCATTCACATGAAGAATGGTCAGAAATCCACTGCCCGAAGCACAGCACGTAGGGCTTTGTCGTTTGACCCTTCGCACAGTGCTGCCTATGAACTGATAGGAGATCTCTACTTTACTAGCTATGGTAAGGGCCCTTGCTATGGGCAAACCAGTCAGGTTGAAGATAGGGCGGTCTTCATAGCGGCTTATGACCAATATCGCAGAGCTGGGGCTACATCCAAGATGAGTTCTGCAAAAGCTCAATTTCCAGGTATTGAGGATATATTTAATGAAGGAAAAACAGAAGGGCAGTCCATCACCATTGGGTGTTGGATAAATACGACAGTTTCACTTGAAAGACGACCTGCAAATTAGACTTAGCCCGAAATGTCTCAAGTATGCGGTCAGGAAGTACCTTCCTGACCGCATTTTCATTTTGACGCTGCTGGTTCTTAGTTTTTCTTGTGAGCAGCGAAAAGAGCTTATCGATCTTCCCTTATATGATGGCCCGACTTCCAGTCTCGACAGCATTCGCACAATTCTCAGTGATTCCGGAAAGTTTGTAATGCAACTCAACGCTCCTAAGCAAGATAATTTTGAAGGGGGTGACGTTGAGTGGCCTAATGGAGCTTTTGTGGAATACTATGACAAAGCAGGCATCAATATTACTACCATGTTTAGGGCAAACTACGTTTACTACACTAAGGAAGATGAGCTATATCATGCCACCGGCAATGTCATTGTAAGAAATTATGAGACCGGGGATGAACTTACCACCGAAGAATTATTTTGGGATGAGAAAAACGAAGAGTACTATACGGAAAAATTTGTAACACTAATTTCAGATGGTGAAGTGCATACTGGTGAAGGTCTCACAGCAAATCAAGACTTTAGTGAGTACCAGATATTAAAGCCGAGTGGCACTTTTACCCTAGAGGATGACCCTACCAATCCAGCACCCCTAGACGTATCACTGACTCCTGCAAGAACCCTGGACCGCAGCGATACAGTACCTGCCAAAGTAATGATTGACCCTTGAGTAATGAAGCTGCTTGATATTCTTTTGTTTGTTTCAGCCAGCTCTTTGTCGATCATTGGCTTCCATCAAGCTTACAAAGTAGGTATAGCAGAGTCTTATTGGATTTTTATGTTAAGCCTCATGCTGCTACTTTTATATGGATATCGCAAATCCAAGCGTACTAAGTCCAACCAATCCAGTGTGAGAAAAACCACCACCAAAAAGAAAACCAAGCGGAAGCATGGGTGATCCCTCTCCTTTTTTGATCATCATACTGTGCCTACTTTTTTCTGCTTTCTTTTCCGGTATGGAGATTGCATTTGTTTCAGCGGACAAGTTGCACATTGAAGTTTTGCGCAAAAAGGGAAGCCTTTCTGGTCGAATTTTAGCGTTATTCTCCGGGAACCAGTCTCAATTTCTTGCCACCATGCTGGTGGGCAATAACATTGCTTTGGTTCTCTATGGAATATTCATGGCGGGTGTACTTGAGCCGTTTGTTATTCAATTGCTTCCAGAGGTACTCAGCACGGATGTAATGATCCTGGTGGTACAATCACTGCTTTCTACCATTCTTGTTTTGATTACAGCAGAGTTTTTACCTAAAAGTCTTTTCATGATCAATCCTGATCTTTCTTTAGGTATTTTCTCAGTACCCATGGGAGTGCTATATGTGGTAATGTTTCCATTCGTTTGGCTTATTGTAAAAGTTTCAGCGCTATTTATTTCAATTGCTGGATACAAGCTGTCTGATGAGAAACCAGTGTTTGGCCTCACCGACTTGAATAACTACATTAAGAGCAATATTCTCACTCCCGAGGATGAAAAGGAAGCCGAGATTGACGCAAAAATTTTCAACAATGCGATTGAATTCAAAACAGTAAAAGTCCGGGAGTGCATGATCCCAAGGACAGAAATAGAGGCAGTAGAACAAAACGATTCGATTGAGACCCTATCCAAGCTTTTTGATCAAACCGGGCATTCTAAAATTGTGATCTACCGTGAAACGATAGACGAGGTTATTGGCTACTGCCATGCCCTTGAGCTCTTCAAAAAGCCCGCAAACATAAAATCCATTCTTACCCCAATCCTTATTGTCCCTGAGACCATGCTTGCGAATGAACTTCTCATACAATTTATCACCGAAAGAAAAAGTATCGCTGTAGTGGTGGATGAGTACGGAGGAACTTCAGGTCTTGTGAGTATTGAAGATGTGATCGAAGAGATTTTTGGCGAGATAAAAGATGAACATGACGATAAGTCACTCACAGAGCAGCGAATTGACGACAGAAACTACATTTTCAGTGCCCGCCACGAAATTGATTACCTCAATGACCAATATCAGCTCGATTTACCCGAAGGAGAATATGATACACTAGGTGGGCTAATTTTTGAATTTCACGAGGATATCCCAGAAGTGAATGAAGTGATTGAGATCAGTCCATTCATTTTTACTATCTATACCATGGAGGAGAATAGGATAGATACAGTGAAGCTTACTCGCATAACTTCAGAAGAGCCGCTCTAATGACCTTTTTTTACGCGTTTTTCAAGCTTTTGATGAAGATTACCTTACGTTGGTATTTCGGTAGCGTAAAAATTGAGGGACTGGATAGTGTTCCCCGTGATAAACCGCTATTGGTTACTCCAAACCATCAAAATGCTTTTTTGGACGCATTGCTCACGGGTGCCTACATTCCTATTCCGTTACATATTCTGACGCGCGCGGACATTTTTAACCGGTGGACCAAGCCGCTGCTTTCACTGCTGAATATGATGCCGATTTACAGGATTCGGGATGGGTATGCCAAACTTTCTCAAAATGATGCGGTATTTGAGACTTGCAAAGCACTTTTCCGAAGTGACAAATCCGTCTTAATCTTCGCTGAAGGCAATCACGGAGAACACCATTACCTACGCCCGTTGACCAAAGGTGCCGCACGGATTTCGATCTTCTCGCAGCAAGCAATGCAAGAAGACTTATACGTTTTGCCTGTCGGTGTGAATTATTTCCAGCATCAATCTTCCCGGTCTGGTGTAGTGCTGGTCTTTGGGGCGCCGGTAAGTGTACGTGAATATGAAAAACGGTACGAAGAAGAAGGTGCTAAAGGTCTTCTGGCGATGAGGGATGCAATCAGTGATGGAATGAAGAAGACACTCGTGATCCCGGAAAAAATCGAAGATTACGAAGTGCTTAAGGAAACTATCTTTCAAGAAAAGCACATTGGACTTTCCTTGGATGAGCTACGAAAGATCCCTGAAAACACGAAAGTCGAGGCAAAAAGAGTGAAAGGTAAGATTGCCAAAGTTCTAAATCCACTTCCTTTTTTAACCATTCGAAGAGTACTTTCAGGTGTGCAGGACAAGGTCTTTATCTCCTCAGCAAAATTTGCAACCGCTTTGGTTGCGTTTCCTGTCTGGTGGTTGATTGTCTTTTTTAGCGTCGGTTTTGCTTTTGGATTTAAGATCGCATTGCTCACCGTTTTTGTGATGATTTTCGGGTTGTTTTACAGCTATTCCTAAGCCTGTGTCCCGTCCTCTTTCGCTTGTGTTTGTGAATAAAAGTTAGGGTTGGTAGAAAGCATCCGTCTCGTAGGCATTTTGTCCATTGATATACCACTTGCAACTTATTTATCGCAGGACTATAGAAGCTTACCTGCTTGAACTCCCTGTTGATCGATGGTATTGTGATTTTTATATAAAAGCGGCCTTTATCGCTAAAATTATACCCTTTTCTTCGAATAATTCAATTTTTCCAGGAACGGGATACTTACTTTTGCCTAAGTAAATTACTTAAGCCTAATCGCTATCATCGCATGAGAGTTATCGCCGTTTTCGCCGCAATTTTTGTAGCCACAATATTTGTGGATGCCCAGGTCTTTGATATCAATGACCCAGTAATTCAATACGATCCGGAAAACCCTCCGGAAAGACCTCCAAACGGGGTTGTGGTAGATTGGGTAAGAACCAAACGAGACAACTGGCCATTTGCTGACAATTGGAAGGCATACTTCTCTAGTGGAATGCCATTTAGGTTGCGTTTCCCTAACAATTATGACCCCAACAGGGAGGAGCCCTATCCGGTCGTTGTAGCGCTTCATCACTTTGGGTACCGAAGACAACCACCTGAAGCTATCTATGATAACGAGACTCACCTAAGTGCCGCGGCAGCAGGCTCCTACGAAAATGCGCTTAACCGGAACTATATAGATGCTTTTGTCATCTCGCCCGCTGCACTTACTGGTTGGTTTGCGGATTCACAGATTGCTGTTTTGAACATCATTCTAGAGCAAGCCAACAAAGACTTAAACATTAATTTAAATCGAGTTACTGTACAAGGCTACTCTGGTAGTGGCTATTCCGTCTGGGGATTTATGGCCAAGGCTCCAAAAACCTACGCCGCAATTATTCCAATTGCCGGGGTTGACCGAGATATGGTAGAATTTGTAGAAGATTATAAGCACCTTGACATCTGGGTTTTCCAAGGTGAGCTCGATGATCATCCATATCCCCATCAAACTGAGCCGGCTGTAGAGACCCTAGCGGCTGCAGGAACGAATGTAAGATATACACTTCACTATGGTGTAGGTCATGGCAATAGAGGCAAAGCCTTTGGAACACCTGGTTTTTGGTCCTACATGATGGAGGTAAACAAGACCAATCCCAAGGTCTTGAATGGTACTTATGCTACCGTTTATGATGACGGTAGAAGGCAGGACAAGAGATTTCTACCCAACAACGAACCCTGCCCTGGAGAGCCCATTTTGGTTACAATGGGACTGACAGACGGATTTGACGGATATGAGTGGCGTAAAGACGGTGAAATAATAGCTGGTGCCAATGAGAATGAAATTACCGTAACAGAGCTAGGAACCTACGATGCAAGACTTAAGCGTGGTGATACCTGGTCTGAATGGTCGCCAAGTCCAGTAGTTATTAAATACAAAGAGCAAACCATAACGCCAGAAATAGCGGTGGAAGGTTTGGCCTCACGTGTGCTACCTACATTGGATGGTCGCAGCAGTGTAAACCTGGAACTACCACAGGGCTATGCTAATTATGAATGGCGAAACTCGGAAACTGGTGACTTGGTAGGGTCCGAGCGGGTATTAACAGTGGAAACTCCGGGTGAATACTACGCTACGGTAACAGAGAATTTCGGTTGTTCCAGTAGCCCATCACCAAGCTTTACCGTGGTAGATGCTGATGGACCCAGCAAGCCTAAGGAACTCATAAATCTGCAAGGTGCAGCGATTTCTAAAACAGAAATTAAGCTTCTGTGGAGCCTAGACCCCAACGACGCAAATAAACCGACAGGATTCGAGATTTATCGTTCTGATTTCGAAGACGACACCTTCAAATTTTTAGGAACACTTTCTGCAGAGTCCACTGAATTTACCGACTCGCTTTTGACTCCCAACTCAGATTACTACTATAAAGTAAGAGGAGTAAATCAGAGCAGTGCAACCGCGGGGTTATCTACTTCAGCAATTAAGACGCAGGTTGATCAAAATAGCCCGACAGTTCCTTCAAATCTCAAAATAGCCGCCAAGGGTTCAAACTCAGTGGAGTTGTCATGGAGTGAATCACAAGATGATGTGGGTGTGCATAAATATGAGGTCTACCGAAACTCTGTAAAAACCGCATTAGTAGATAACACTGAGGCGATCATCTACGGAATATCAGCGGAGCTTTCCTACCAGTTCTTTGTCAAAGCGGTAGACATTACAGGAAATGCATCCCCCGAAAGTAACATTGTGTATCTAAACGGAAGTAGTGGAGATTTACCTGAAGTACCATCAGGTTTAGGTGCATCAGCAGTGTCCTATAATCAAATCGATCTGGCCTGGACTGATGAAAGTGCAGATGAGACTGGATTTCAGATTCTGAGGGCCGAATCGGCTAGTGGGTCTTTTGAACCTGTTGCAACCGTAGGAGCAAATACTACTTTTTACTCCGATAGAGCCGTATCTCCAGATACTGACTATTGGTACAAAGTAGTCTCTTTTAATGAGAATGGTGCCGGAGAAATAAGGGATCATTTCAGTTCTTACGCTAAGGCTTTCGTTTCAAACGGTGGCGATCCCAGTTATTACAGTCAACAGAACCCCTACTTTGATTTTGGCCCTTGGTTTTTAGAGTTTGGAAGAGCGGGATTCTTCCACGACGATAACAAAAATGGCCTTGTAGACATCTTTGATCCCAATAAAAATGGTCAAGGCCCACTCCTTACAAACGATGGTGTGAAGTATGGCTTCAGAAATAATGAAACAAACCTTGCGCGATCAGGCGTTGCCTCACAATCAACTACTTCATATGGAGGTGTAGCATCACGCGCAATTGACGGCTTGATGGGGAGCTGGTCTCAAAGCACAGTTACAGCGACAAGCTGGGAAAAGAATCCATACTGGATGGTAGATCTTGGAGCAGTAAGCAACCTAAATCGGGTTTTTATCTGGAACAGAAAGGAAGGCTATGGAGACAGGCTGAATGATTTTACACTTGAAGTACTTGATGAAAATCAAGAGGTGGTTTACACTTACAAGCATGAAGGTGCAGCAACTTATTTCACCAATGTACCACTGGCAACCGCAGGACGGTTCGTCAAAATAAGCTTACTAGATGCTAGCCGAAATAGACTTCTCAGTTTGAGTGAGGTTCAGGTGATCGGAACTCCTCTAGAAACACCCGTAACTAATGGCGTGGCACAACCTTCTAATCATGCTAGCTCAATTGATGCAAAGTTTAGCGACGCAAACGACGTAGACGGAGATGGTATTGTAAATAATGACGATTTAGATGCAGACAATGATGGTATTTTGAATTTGGATGAAGGTGGAGGATACGACGGTAGTGGTCAGACTAACGTAAACCTGGCACTGTCAGGAGATGCTACACAGTCGTCCACAGGCTGGGGAGGGTTACCGGAGCGAGCGATTGATGGAAACACCAGCGGACGTTACTCTGATAGATCAGTAACGCACACACGTACCAATAAAAATCAGTACTGGATGGTGAAGTTGCAGACTTTTTCCACGATTAATCAGGTGGTGATTTGGAATAGAACCGATTGCTGCACTTCAAGATTAAACAACTTCGTCTTGGAAGTTCTCGATAATAATCTTGCCGTAGTAGCCGCGTACAATCATCCTGGGGCAGCAGGAGTCTCGCATTCTATAGACTTTGGTGTACAGGGCCGGTACGTAAGAGTAAGGCTGGAGAATTACTTGCATCTGGCAGAGGTGCAAGTTTTTGGCGAGCCAGAAAATCTAGATTCTGATAATGATGGTATTTATGATTATCTGGATCTAGATTCTGATAATGATGGTATAACTGATTTAGTGGAAGCAGGTGGCACTGACGTTGATTTGAATGGACGGATTGACGCTTTCGTAGACGTCAATTTAGATGGGTTGCACGATCCTTTTGACCTAAATATTGGAGGTGAGGCCTTAGCTGACTTGGATAGCGATGGAGACAATATCCCCAATCGCCTGGATTTAGACTCGGACAATGATGGGATTGAAGACCTGGTCGAAGTGCAATTTTATGCAGCATTTCGTGAAGCTTCCGGTACAGATAGTAACGAAGATGGGGTTGATGATGCTTTCTTTATGGGTTTTTATCCCATTAAATCAGATACCGATGCCCTGTCGGATTATATAGATATTGATTCGGACGATGACGGATTTCCGGACTGGGTAGAAGGATTTATTGATCTGGTTGGGTACAGACCAGTTACCAGCTCAACTTTTGCCCTGCCAGAGAAACCAAGTGCACCTTTCGATATAAAAATCGAGGACCTTACGCATAGCTCTGTTGAACTTTCATTTGAAGACCTCAGCGATAATGAAGATCTCTTTGAGGTGCATCGAGCCATAAATTCCCCCACAAATTTTCAGGTCATTGATAGCATTGTGACAGTCTCAAATGGGTTAGTCGCCTATCAAGATGTTTCACTACTATCAAATATCAATTACTACTATAAAGTAGTCGCAGTAAATGCGGGTGGATCTGTCGCTTCAGATACCATTGAAGCCAGAACTCTTAACCGAGTTCCAATATTTGAATCTCCTTTAGAAAATACAGTTGTAAAGCATGGCAGTGAATACTATGTAGACATATTCACCTCTGATGCAGATGGGGATGATCTAACAATTACTGCAAACAACTTGCCGTCTTTTGCCACTTTCACAGATTTTGGCGATGGCACAGGATCTATCAGGTTTTCTCCTTCGCAAGCAGACGAGGGAGAATATGTAAACATTCAAGTGAGTGTTTCGGACAGCTACGATTCAATTGAAGAATCATTTGATCTAGTTGTAAATAGTAACAATGCACCTACGCTCGCCGGTCCTTCCATAGTCTATCTAGATGAGGGTTCTATAGAAGGAGCTACGGTAATTGCCACTGATATAGAGGGAGTTGCAGACTTGGAGTGGACAGTTGGTATCCCCGACTTTGCTGCCTACACAGTGAACGTGGACGGCACCCTTGATATAGAGTTTTCACCGGGTTTTGCGGATGCGGGCACTTACCAAGTGCCAGTGACGGTTGAAGACCGGGAAGGTGCGCAGGCCAGTATTTTGATTGATGTGACAATTTCGGAAGTCAATCCTAACAGGCTGGTAAGAGTGAACTTCACTTCCGGTGCATTCTTAGGCGGAGATGGATGGAATAACACTTCTGGTCATCCACAGCAGGGAGATATTTATGCGAATCTTCTTGATGAAAACGGTAATACCACTAATATAACGCTATCGATCATTTCCAACTGGACCAGAAGTGGGTCGAATGCCTCTGGTTCACGTACTGGAAATGACTCTGGGTTATTTCCAGATGCTGTGATGCGGAGCGCATATTGGACGTATACAAAGCCGGAGCTTATAAAGCTTGAGGGACTGGACGACTCCAAAGTTTATCGTCTTGGATTCTTTGGGAGCCGAAATGCCTCGGACAACCGGACTACTTTGTATTCTGTAGCGGGGCAGTCTGTCACTTTAAATGCGGCTGGCAACACCTCAGATATGGTTGAGTTAACTGTAAATTCCACCGATGGTGAGCTTGAGATTAGCATGGACCGGGCAAGCGGTTCTACCTTCGGCTATTTGAATGCTTTGGTCATTGAAGAGATCTTTGATACTGGAGAGGCTCCAGCCGCAGCTGCTCTTTTTGCGGGAGCTTACGATGAATTAGCCTCTAATATCCAATTGAGCTGGACGGACAGAGCATTTAACGAATCTGGTTATAAACTATCAAGAGCTACGCAGCTTTCAGGGCCGTTCACAGAACTCGCTGATTTGTCTGAAAATAGTACTCAGTATATTGATGGTAAAGTTTCCGCTAACACAACTTATTACTATCAGATTTCCGCTTACAACAGTTACGGTGGGAGTGCTGTACAATCACTGGAAGTTACAGTTCCGAATATTGCGCCAGTCATTACAGCAATAGAAGATTTGACGCTTTCATTTTCAGAAAGTCTAGCCGTCGATATTCTGGTCACCGATGATCAAGAAGACCAAATATCTATTTCTATTAATGGCCTGCCTTCTTTTGCGGTATTTACAGATAATGGTGACGGTACTGGATCCTTGACTCTTGATCCTACGATAGATGACATTGGCTTACATAATCTATCTATAGTTGCCAGCGATGATAAAGGAGGAGAAGACAGTGAATATTTCAACGTAGAGATAACGCCAGATGGAGT
>JBCCLV010000049.1:0-27394 GCA_039026695.1 Bacteroidota bacterium | reverse complement strand
TCAATCTCATGGCTGGACTTGCCGCTTACTGCTTCTTCCCGAAAAAACCGTCCCTAAATATCAAGTTCGAAAATCAAAACACTCAACTACAGTTAGCCGCTTAAACCGAACTCACGTTACATTAAAAACTACCCGACTTGCCTTCAAAATACTAGCCTTAGCATATTCCCGTTTTATATCAGTTGGACTTGACCACTCTGCTTTTGATGCTTCTTTGAACCATGTTTTCAAGTATTCTTCAGCATCTGCATGCTTTCCCCAAAATTCCCTCAGTGCTTTTTTGGCAATTATTCTCATCTTATCATACCAATGCAAAGATATTAAAAGTTACCATTATGGTAATTATTACCAAAGTCTTATCAATCTTTTCCCACATGTCCATGAACATCTGTTCAACCTAAAGCGTCTGCCTTGATATTTGAAAGTCAGTCGTTTAGGGTTAAACCCCCTCCAAATACCCACTCAAGCTGTCCTGTCTCACTAGCCCCATTTTTTTGCGTATCCTGGATCGTGACATGTGGACGCTGTGTAGGGAGATGCCCAAAATATGTGACATTTCTTTGCTGTCAAACTTGAGTCGGATCAATGCGCAATGCTTTAGGTCATTTTGCGTGAGCCGGGGATGACGCTCAAGTAGCTGCTTGTAAAACTGGCGATTGGTTTGAGTAAATCTTCGATGGAAATCTTCCCATATCTTTTGGTTTGTAGATTCTGTTTGGTCTACCGCAAAGCGATAGTCTTCAGGTGCTTTCTTTTTGATTACTTCCAATAATTCCGCTATTGACCGCTCCTTTTCTACCATTTGCAGTGTATTTGCAGTCAGCTCTTTATTTCTTACTTCCAGTATTGCATCGGTCTTTTCTTGCTCGTAAGCCATCTTTTTCACTTTGCTTCTGATACGGTAGGTAATGGAAATGGCAATGGCGAGAATGGCAAGTAAAGCTGTGACCACCTTTAACCAAAAGTCGCGCTCGTTCTGGCTGATAATCACGCTTTTTTGGGCTGCTATTTCTCTGTCTTTTTTCGTGATGTTCCTTTGAAAGTCGCTTCTGAGTTCAAACAGTTTAGAACTTAAGTTGCTGCTAATGTGAAATAGCGAATCAGATAGCTTTTTACTATTTGCCAAGTATTGAAAAGCAAGTTCAGATTGCTCAATTTCAGCATATTGCTCTGCCAGCTTCTCAAGTATAAAAGGTTTACGTTCCACGTAGGCCTGTAAAGAATCGATCGTCATGATCGCTTTATTCCAGTAAAAGAATGCACTATCAAGCTCTTCTCGGGTTAGGCTAAAATCCCCCTTATATTCATATGCTTGTATTAAAAATGCTTGACCCTCCTCTTCAAAGTAGGGAACAAGCCCTTTGAAATACTCCCCAGCTTTAGTGTTATCGCCCAATGCAGAATAAACATGGGCGTAATGGCAATCAACATAATGTAATCGGCTCTGGTAAGGAGATACCAAGTAGCAAGAATCCAAGTATTTTTTCGCCTCCTGATATTGCTGCATGCTGATGTACTGCCTGGCAAGGGACAGATAAGGTTGTATCCGTTCCTGACGGCTTCCAAATTCCTTTGCAATTAAAAGGCACTCTTTGAGGTAGGCCAAAGCCAGGTTTTCTTGCCCAAAGACGCTAAAGAGATAGCCGTATTTGAGTAGCAATTTTATTTGCACTACATGATCGTGAGAATTGTATGCCTCTTCCCTTACTTCCGATAGCACATCAAAAGCACCCACAAAATCACCGGCTCTCTTTTTCAGATCTGATAGTTCAATTCTTGAGCGCAGGTGGTTGACGGTATCTTTTTTACGGGCAAAAAATTCAGAAGCTTCTTCAAAATACTGCTGTCCCAGTTGGTTGTTTTTCAGCGCGATTTTAAAGCCTCTTTCAACGTAGTAGCGATTTGTAAAAAGGGAAGTATCAAGTAGTGCCACCTGACCATTTGATTGCAGACCCGCAGAGAACAGCGCGATGATAAAGAGTACTTGTTTGTATAGTGCTTTTTGCAAGGTTTCAAAATTAAACCATCCCAAAATATGCAAAATAGCCCTTTTATGACGCTTCAATTAGTGCCTTTCTGCTAGCTGTATAGTTCTTATGTTGTCCAAAATGACTCATTTCAGTGCAGCAAGACAGACATTTGTATTTGATAAAACCCCGTGTATCACGCCGACAAGAATTATATAAAGAAATAAACAAGATTGATGAAAAAGAGAAGGAGTAAGGTGAAGAAGGTAACAATGTTGGTAGGTGTAGTCTTGACCTTAGCAGGTCTATCTACACCAGTCTTTGCCCAAATAGATCAAGCATACTTTGACAAGCTTCGAACTGAAAATGTAACCTCAAGTGACGAGGTGATCTGGAAAAATTTTGGTCCTGGAATGTCCGGCTACAATGAAGAATACTGGTGCCACCCTACCGACCTGGATGTGATGTTCATGGCTCCTGACATGCACAATGCCTACGGGACCTGGGATGGTGGCGTTTCCTGGCAGACACTCAAGGACTATGACGGTGACGGCTGGGACATGGAACGGGTCACA
The DNA here is from genome assembly GCA_039026695.1 of Bacteroidota bacterium. Lineage (GTDB taxonomy): Bacteria > Bacteroidota > Bacteroidia > Cytophagales > Cyclobacteriaceae > Ekhidna. Next base: position 24,852 of record JBCCLV010000049.1, on the reverse strand, counting down.
GACATTCAATTTTCATTGGTCAATCCGGATTTTGGAGTGGCCATTGAACGAAGGGGGCAGGTAATGATAACAAACGATAGGGGAAGATCTTGGAGTCGCATCTACCAAATACCTCAAGCTGCAACAAGCCCATGGTACAATTCGCACTCAAGAATCGCGCTGCACCCTACCAACGACAATATCTGGTACATTGGGGCGGGTGGTTTTTGGGACGTGAAGGGGCAGCATCGCTCAGCAGCCAATCCTGCTGGAACGCATAGACCGATCTATGCTTACGGATACATCTTGAAAACAACCGATGGTGGGAATACCTGGAATAAAATTGCCACTGAAATAGACCCAATGCTCGATATTGGTAAAATCAGAATCAATCCCAACAACCCGGACAGCATTGTCATTGCCACAGCGCAAGGGATGTTTGCAAGTCCCGATGCGGGGGCTACCTGGAATGATGCTAGTATAGGACTCCCAAATAATCTTCCTAAAGATCTCTCTGATTACTATGATGAGAGTACCAAAGACTACACTTTATACACGGTCGAACAGTCTATATACACCAAGTCCGGCAATTCCATTGCCACAAAAGGTGGAGTCTACAAAAGCACCGACGGTGGAAAGTCCTGGACTAGTATTACCGGAAACCTGGGCTTGAACATGCAGGCGATCTCGGAGCAGGGATTTAGAAACAACTACCAGAATGCAGTTGCCTATTGGCTTGGCACGAATAAGAGCGAGATCAACGCATTGGATTATCCATCCAATACCCTTCAGGTATTCCGAAGAATTGAAGTAGACCCGACTAACAAAAATGTGATCTACCTCCATCCCAATCAGCGGCACGATCGAAACTTCGGTCCCGGTGATTTATGGAAAACAGAGGACGGAGGCCAGACCTGGAAGATCGTCACCAAGCACGGGACCTACTGGATTGAAGGAAAAGACCAGTCCTATTGGTCTTCTAAGGGCATGACCACCACACCCAATGTAGAATTTGCACACTTGCAGGCCTCCCTTGACGAAGAGCTAGAAACAAGCTCAGCCAATAGGCACTTGACGGTCAATAGCAATGGAGATGTATTCATCGGTATCAACCAACAGACACACAGGTCCACAGATGGAGGCGACTCCTGGCAGCAGGTGGACAGTTACGAAACGGCACCCGGGACGAATGCATGGATCGGAAGTGGAAATAGTAACTTGCCCGGGAGATTTATGCTACATGAAACAGGGATTCCAGATCGGAAGCTTTTCTGCACCGGGGAGCATGGACTATGGGAGTCCGCCAGCATTGAAGATTGGCCTGATAGGGATGCAGTGGCCGTCAGTCAGATCGAAGGACAAGTACACAACATCAACGGCGGCAAGTCCATGCATTCAGTTTCTACTGTGGCAGTGCACCCAGATGACCCAAACACGATTTTCATTTTGGGTTGGAGGCAGTCGCACCGAGGGAAAGTCAGGAAATCAACCGATGGGGGGAAAACGTGGGAAAATATCGCTACCCTTTTTGATGCGAATAATGCCACCCACGAAACAGTCGCCAGTCAATATTCCCTGCTCATTGATCCAGAGGAGCCGCAAAACATGTATTTCACGGCCATCTTAAAGTCGATCTCCTGTGGTACTAACTCAGGGCCAGGACCGGAGCTGACGCTTGGTGAGTACGGGGTGCACAAGTCAACTGATGGCGGATTTACCTGGTCGGTTCAGAATGAGGGTTTGCCTGCTGGAGCGAGCGTGAACCGCATTGTTATGGACCCAAAAAATACTAAGGTGCTGTACGCCACCCTCAATCAATGGACAAACTCCGATTCTTACGGGCTTTATAAATCCACAGACCAGACCGAAACCTGGACTGAAATGACCATTCCTGCGGCGATAAGGTCGGTCAACAATCTGTTCATCGATCCCAATACAGATTATATGTACATCTCGTGTGGAGCAAGAAGTGGAGCATTGAACGCTGGCGGGGTGTATCGAAGCAAAGACCAGGGAGATACCTGGGAGCTGATCTTTGATGCGCCGTATGTATGGCAAGCGGAGACCTCAAAGGTGAACCCTGAGATGATCTTGATGACAGTTGCCAGCCAATCGGGGACCAGGCGTTTTGATCATAAAAACCCGGGAGTCTACCTCTCCAGAGACGATGGAGCATCTTGGATTAAAATCAACAAAGGAATCGCGCATCCTGATAAAATGGTGGATGTTGAGCTGGACCCTTACAACGAGAATATCTTGTGGGCCGCCGGATGGGGTAGCGGCTGGTACAAGGGAATGATCCAAACCGATGAGGTGGAAGCCAGGGCGGATGACGCAGAAGCAGATGAAAACAGTGAGGTCACTTTATACGCCATGGGTTCCATCGGCACTCAGCTCTCTTACGAGTGGACAGCACCCGAAGGCATTGAGTTACTAGATAACACGAATTATAAAGCAAAATTTACAGCGCCCCTCGTGGAGCAAAGCGAGGAGTTTATTTTCACTTTGACAGTTAGTAACGAGAATGGAAGCGATACCAAAGAGGTTACGGTCACGGTCAATGACATTGGGGCGGTCTTGTCTGCGGGTGAGATCAGTCGAAATGAGCTACTCATCTACCCGAATCCTATAAGTAAGGGATACGTGGAAATATCTGGTCTGTCCTCGGTTGAAGCTTACAGGATTTATAAGATCAATGGAAGCCTGGTTGGTTTTGGGGAACCTATTAAGCAAAGGATTGATGTTTCAGGTCTTCCACAAGGTCTGTACTTCCTTGAGCTTCAATCGGAGGGGCAGCTTTATAAAAAGAAGATCCTGGTAGAGTAGCTTAGTGTAATGAAATATTTACTGCAGTCCGGTAAGTTGATCCATGCTCTTTGGGTGATGATTTTCTGTGCTTTTTCATGCGAGCAAAAATCGATTTGGGACATACGGGATTTTGGTGCCGTTGGTGACAGCCTTACACTGAATACCCTTGCGATCCAAAACGCCATAGATCAGTGTTCTCAAAAGGGTGGAGGTGAAGTGATCATCGCGAAGGGCGTTTATGTTTCCGGGACAATCCTATTGAGAGATGATGTGACTTTAGTTGTCAGAGAGAATGCTAAGCTTCTAAGCAGTGTCAACCCGAATCATTTCCAACCCATTGATCCATTCATTGATGCTACGGGGCAGTACCGAGGGCAATGCCTGATTGGAGCCATTGATGCAAAAAACATTGGCATCAAGGGAGGTGGAACCATTGATGGGAGGGGAGAAATGTTCAAGATTGGTAAGATCAAGAAAACCATGAGCCAACTGGGAGAGGAACTGATCGCTCCGAGTATGCCGAAAGTCGATACTTCGAAGCAGAATTATGTGAATAAGAAGCTTCGGCCATCTTATCGTCCATTCCTGATTCGATTGGTTCGGAGCGAAGGAGTGAATATTGCAAATATCAACCTTCGACAGCCGGCAGCCTGGACCTTACACTTTTATCAGTGTAAGGATTTTGTGGTTGATCGCGTAGACATTTACAGCCATGCCAATCAAAACAATGACGGGATCGATATCGACTCTTCCACCGATGGGCTCATCACCAATACCCACGTCAATTCCGGTGACGATGCGATTTGCTTTAAAGCGACTAGCCCATTACCCACTGAAAGAATCACAGTAAAAGAGTGTCGCTTGAGTAGCCATTGGGGTGCGATCAAGTTCGGAACCGAGTCTATGGGAGATTTTAGAGACATTACAGTTAGCAACTGCAAGATTTATGACACCAAAGGCGGAGGTATCAAACTTCTCAGCGTGGACGGAGCGAATATCTCCAACATCAAGATTGACAGCATCCAAATGGAAAATACAGATATGCCACTTTTTGTGAGGCAAGGGGAGCGCAGGCTCACCTATCGCGATGCAGATCGCTTACCTATTGGTTCCATGGAAAATATTAGCATATCGAATATTTCAGCCACTACCAGAAGTATCGAGGAATCAAGGCTCAGTGCTCCATCAGGAATCTTTATCACGGGGACATCCAACCATCCCATTCAGGGTATAGCACTGGAGAATATTGAGATTACATTGCCAGGAGGGGGTACTGAAGCGCACGCGTTGCTTGAGGTGCCTGAGAATGAGACGATGTATCCTGAGTTTACTAAGTTTGGAGACGCACTTCCTGCTTACGGTCTATACGCCAGACATATAGTTGAGTTAGAAACCGAAAATATCCGATTCATTCTGAACGGTGAAGATGCACGTGATGAAATGATTAAACCTTGAATTGAGATGCCACGCTTGCTTACCACCGTCCTTTTCGTTGTTCTGGCTTTTACGTCGAATGCACAGTCTAAAAGTGGGCAAAGCAAATTTTTCAGAACGTTACAAAAGCGGCAGGTAGCGTCTGATCCTTCCGTCCAATGGAAGAATTTCGGTCCGGGTATGTCCGGCTACTGTGAAAAGTTTTGGTGCCATCCCACAGATACGAATGTCATGTTCATGGGACCGGATATGCACGTAAGCTACGGCAGCTGGGACAATGGCCAATCCTGGCAAACCTTAAAAGATTCCGATGGGCTGGGAATGGACATGAAACGTGTGCTGGATATCGAGTTTTCCCTTCAAGACCCTGATTTCGGAATGGCGCTGGATTGGAAAGGCTGGGTTTACGAGACCACCAATAGAGGGAAGAGCTGGCAAAGAAAAAGTGCGTTTGGTGAAACCCATTTACCCTTGAATGATGACCTGATCAAATCAAAAGCCAAGTATCCCGATCATCAAAGCTTGCGTCACAGTGAATTGGCGGTAGATCCGACCAATGATAACGTGTGGTTCCTGGGAGCTGGCGACTTTTGGAACGTTAAGAAAAATCATCGTTCGCGTGAAAAGCCTCAGGGTACTCCATTTAAAAATACCGCTTATGGCTACATCTGGAAAACAACCGATAAGGGCGAAACATGGGCGAAAATTGAAACAGGTCTTCCCGACAACCTGGATGTTGGGAAGATCATTGTAAATCCGCGGAACGCTGATAGTGTGATCATGGCCACCAACGTGGGTATCCTACTGAGCGGAGATGGCGGCTTAAGTTGGAAAAAATCGGGTGAGGGCTTGCCAAACAATCTGCCCAGAGACCTGGTGAAATACTACGACAGCCAGTCAAAAGAACTCACCCTTTACACGATTGAGCAGACCGTCTTTTATAAAGACAGTAATTCCATAAAACCTACGGGAGGTATTTTCAAAAGTGAGGACGGGGGCTTAAGCTGGATCGATATTACCGGAGATTTCACTTTTGACCTAAGCCAGATCCACTTTGACTCTGAGATTCGCCGCTACTATCGAGCCATCGCCTATTGGTTTAGCCTCACTTTGGCGGAAGCAGAAAGCCAATATCCTGAGCTGCCAAAGCACATGATACCCGTATTTAATCGTTTGGTGGTAAACCCTCAAGATAGGGATGAATTATACGTCACGTACAACAAAAAACACGACTACACTTTTGGCCCGGGTGATGTTTGGAAAACCAACAATGGAGGAAAAAACTGGGAGCCTAGTGCAAGGCAAGGTGCCTACTGGATCAGTGGGAAGGATGAAAACTATTGGAAATCAAGAGGTAAGCCAGTAGGAGCCAATGTACATTTTGCGCACCTGCAAACCTACATGGATGGTCAGGATGCCCGCTCGGGAAACCGGATGATGGCCATCAATGCAGTGGGTCACGTATTCATCGGGATCGATCAACAAATGCTCAAAACTTCTAACCATGGAGAAAGCTGGCATCAGGTAGATGATTTTGAGACGTCACCGGGGAGTGGGAAGTGGATCGGTCGTGGAGGCAGTGATTTACCTGGAAGGTACATGCTCCATGAAACGGGAATACAGGACCGCAGGCTTTTTTGCAGTGGAGAGCATGGACTTTGGCAAACCACTGATATGGATGGCTGGTCGGATCAGCAAGCTGTGGCCTTGCAGCAGATAGAAGGACAATCGCTGGAAAAAGACGGGTACGAGTCGGCGCATTCTATCTCAACCGTAGCGGTACATCCGCACAATCCTGACACCATTTTTATCCTCATGTGGCGTCAAAACCATATGGGGAAGTTGCGTCGCTCTGTGGATGCAGGTAAGACCTGGGAAAACATTGCGCATATTTTTGAAAGGAAAAATGACGGAAGGTGGTTTCCGGAGAATCCGGTAGCCTACCAGAATTCCCTGCTCATTGATTATCAAAATCCACAAAACATGTACTTCTGCGCAACCCGAAAGGCAGTACAGGAAGTTCGCGCATCCATCCCGGAAGATGCGCTGGAACGTGGTAGATACGGTTTTTATCGGTCTTCGGACGGTGGGTACACCTGGGAAGAAAAGAATGAGGGTTTTCACGCAGGTGCAAGCATCAGGCGTCTCGCTTTTGACCCTCAAAATCCCGAAACCATTTATGCAGCACTGAATGACGAACAAGGAGGCTTATTTAAAACGACAGACAAAGGGGAGCTCTGGAAAAGGATGACAATTCCCAAGAGCATTAAATCAGTAAACAATGTGTTCATCGACCGGAACAATGGACACCTTCTGATTACAGCAGGTAATAGCGATGGAGCTTATCAGGAAGGCGGTGTTTGGCGAAGCGAAGATCAAGGGATCACATGGGAGCAAATTTTCCAGGCAAATAATGTCTGGCAAGTTGAGAGTTCTCCAGTTGACCCAAAATTGCTAGTGATCAGTGTAGCAGGAGTCAGCACTTCTAGACTAGATGAATTCAAGAATCCGGGCATTTACCTCTCTAGAGATGGTGGATTGAGTTGGTCTAAAATCAATAACGGACTGGGGCAGCCGGAGAAGATTGTGGATGTAAAGCCGGACCCTTACAATAAGCATGTGTTGTGGTGTGCTTCTTGGGGGTGTGGCTGGTTTGTTGCTTACCTCGATGGGTATGCAAAAGGCTGGAATGAGGTTGAATAGAAGAAGAATAGAAGATCGGGTTCCCATGATGCTATTTCGGACCATAATATTTAAGTAAGTGTGAATAAGAACAGTTTGAGTGGAATCGTAACAGCAGGGGCTAAGAGGTATATTGATCACAGGGTGAAAGAGCTATGAAAAAGACTTTAATCATTTTCATATTGTCATCTTTTTGCGTTCTGGGAGTTCAGTGCCAAACCAAGGGCAAGCCCAACATCCTTTTAATCTACACTGATGACCACCGCTACACCGGGATACAAGCTTTGGGTGGTAAAGGGCTCCACACACCGCACATGGATGAATTAGTAGAGCAGGGCGTCACGTTTACCAAAACATACTTGCAAGGGGCTTTCACCGGAGCTACTTGCATACCAAGCAGGGCCATGCTACTCACCGGAAAAAACTTATTTGAATTGGATGGGCAGGGGCACAACATTCCCGAGGATCACACCATGATTGGAGAAGCCTTTAGCAAGGCCGGCTACCACACGCATCGCGAAGGGAAATGGCACCAGGATTTCAAATCACTGAGTCGTGGGTTTCATTCCGGGGGATGGGTGATGGGTAAACCGGTTTACCTCACCGATCATTTTAGGATGCCTTTTTCAGAGTGGAATGCAGAGGGCGAGTATACGAAAGAAAAGGCCTTCCTTTTGACTTGGACCGAGGAGGGAGGGTATGAAAAAAGAGCACTGACCAAAGACGACAAAAAGGGGCCTACCGGTACAGAGTTGGACGGTCCACACAGCTCTGTAGTGATTGCCGATGGCACCATTGACTTTATCAATTCATATAAAGAGCAAAATCCATTCTTGGTATATGCCGCCTTTCATGCACCTCATGACCCCCGACAGTCACCCAAAAAATTCAAGGAAATGTACCCGCCGGAGGAGGTAACCTTGCCGCCTTCATACTTACCTCAACACTCGTTTGATAACGGGCATTTTTATACCCGGGATGAGCGGTTGGCAGCATGGCCCAGGACGGAGGAAGTAGCTCGAAGTGAACTGGCGGATTACTATGCGATCATCACACATTTAGATCAGCAGATAGGTCGGGTGATTGAAGCCTTAAAACAAAGCGGACAATACGAAAATACCATCATCATACTTGCTGGTGATAGTGGATTAGCAGTAGGAAATCATGGTCTGATGGGTAAGCAGAACCTGTACGATGAGGATGGCATCCATGTCCCATTTATCATTTCAGGTGGATTTCTGGACAAAAGTCAGCGAGGTAAAAAAGTCCATTCTCTTTCATACATCCATGATATTTTCCCAACGCTCTGCGATGTAGCAGGCGTTTCCATGCCAAGCTCAATTTCAGGTAAGAGTCTTGCAAAGGTCATAAGCGGGGAGGTAAGGGAGGTTCGGAACGAAGCATACTATGCCTATCGTCAGCATCAGCGTGCTTACCGTGAAGGTGATTATAAGTTGATTGAATACGTAAGAGCACCGGACAATGACTGGAAGCGTGGCAAATTGATAGCTGGTTCGCGGGTTACCCAGCTTTTTAACTTAAAAGACGACCCTTGGGAAACCTTCAACCTGGCAGACTTTCCAGAGTACGAGAAAAAAATTGCTGAATTGCGATTGAAGATGCAAAATGCTGCTGAAGAGGTGGGTGATATTGCTGACGGGAAAAGGACCAAATTTGATTTTTGGGAGTATTATTAATCTATGAAAAAGATATTGGTTTTGCTGCTGCTTACTTATGTAGTGTTGGTCGGTTATGGGCAGGATAAGATTCAGGTTTTGATCATTGACGGCCAAAACAACCATGCGGTTTGGCCTAAGTCCACCATCATGATGAAGCAATACCTGGAGGAAACGGACAAATTCCAAGTGGCTGTTGAAAGGTCACATTACTTGTGGAAGGCAAATCGGGAAAAGGATTTTCTTGAACTGGCTGGAAGCGGCCAGGAAGTAGATTTAAAGAATCCAAAACAAGACTCATCTTTTGCTCCCAATTTCAAAGCATACGATGTGGTCATCTCCAATTTTGGATGGAAGGCTGCCGATTGGCCAGAAAAAACCAAATTGGCATTTGAAGAATATGTTGCCAAGGGCGGAGGCTTTGTGTCCGTTCATGCGGCTGATAATTCCTTTCCTGAGTGGGAAGCTTACAACGAGATGATTGGACTCGGAGGCTGGGGAGGAAGAAATGAAAAGGATGGACCTTATGTTTATTATTCCAATGAAGGGGAATTGGTTCGGGACAGCACTGCCGGAAATTGTGGCGCACACGGCAAACCACACAGTTTTCCAGTCACGATTCGAGAGGATCATCCTATCACCCAAGGCATGCCTAAAGTTTGGATGCACACCAAAGACGAATGCTATGCCAAGTTAAGAGGGCCAGCCAAAAATATGATCGTACTGGCAACCGCAAAGGATCAAAATGAAGACGCGCCAACAGATCGTCACGAACCAGCGCTGATGGTTTTGAACTATAAAAGAGGACGAATTTTCCATACTACCCTGGGTCACGATACCCCAGCATTTGAAGGGGTTGGTTTTATAATTTCTTTCTTAAGGGGAGTGGAATGGGCAGCTACCGGAGCAGTGACGATCCCGATTCCTGATGATTTTCCAGACGATTCCCGAGCGACAAGCAGGTCGTTTAGTTTATTGAACCGGTAATTAGCGAACTACCCGACTCAATTTTAATGATCTTACGAAATTATTTCCTTACAATGAGGAAGATTTTAATATTTATTTCCTTTTAAAAAAGAAAATATTTTAATATTTGTCCTCTAATGAAGGAAGTATTAAAAGAAATCATCCTTAGAAATCAGCAAAAAGACCTGAAAGGCTTGGTAGCGCGCGAGGTGAATGTACCATTCCGGTCAGGAAAAGTTATCAGCCTGATTGGCCCCAGGAGAGCAGGGAAGACTCACGTCCTTTATCTGCTCATGCAAGAGGCAGAAAGCAAAGGAATCGCCAGGGAACGTATCGTCTTTATCAACTTTGAAGATGAGCGACTTGCTGATGATGGATTTAAGTTTGACATGATCTTACAAGCCTACCAGGAGCTGTATGCTACCAAAAGTCTTGACGGTTGCTATTTCTTTTTTGATGAAATCCAAAACATAGAAGGTTGGGAAAAATTCATCAGACGGCTATACGATGATCACAGTCATCATATCTTTTTAACGGGATCAAATGCCTCCTTTCTAAGTACCGAAATAGCCACTTCGCTACGTGGCAGGTCCCTAGCGATAGAGGTTTTGCCACTGTCATTTACCGAGTATTTGAGGTTTACCGATCAGGAAATCACTTTTTATCAACCTTTGAAAAGACATTCGCTTTTGGAAAGTTTTCGAGCGTATCTGGAAGTTGGTGGGTTTCCCGAGCTGGTTGGAATGGAGCGTCATTTACGTATCAGAGTTCTGCAAGAATATTTCAACGTGATGATCCATCGTGATCTAATCGAACGGTTTGAGATCAGTCAGGCCAATTTGCTCAAGTACTTTTTGAAAAAGGTCTTTTCCAGTGTTTCTAAGCCACTTTCGATCAATAAGATCTACAATGAATTTAGATCGAATAAACATTCGGTAAGCAAAAACACTTTATACGATTTTCAAGCTTACGCTACCGATGCTTATGTGATCAGGCTTCTGCAAAAGTTTGATTTTTCAGAGATCAAGCGAGAGAACAGTGACAAAAAAGCCTACTCCGCTGATTGGGGATTGGTCGCTGCAGTAAGCTACGCGGCAACCAATGATCATGGAAAGCTATTCGAGAATTTAGTTGTGATGGAATTTTTGAAACGGCAGGTTGAAGTTTTCTTTTATAAGAAAACCTACGAATGTGACCTTATCGTGAAAGACACGCAATTCGGCCTCATGCCTGTACAGGTAGCCTACGAACTCAGAGATTCGGATACAAGAAAGCGAGAAGTAAAAGGATTATTGGAAGCGGCAGAATTTCTCAATGCCACAAAAGGTTTGATCATCAGTATGGATCACGAAGAGGAAATCAAAAAGGATAAAGTGACCATACAGGTGCTTCCAGCATACCGATACTTCACCATGACCGCTGAGCAAAAGGGGCATTTATTCACCTAAGTGAATTTGAGCCAATACGTGGGTATAGCTGTCCAAAAAAACCCGAATTTGAACCAACGCTCGGACGAAGGAATAGAATCGAGTAAATTGTCGGTAATAAATGAACACCTACACGGTAGATGCAAGTAAACAAATTGAAACCAAGAAAGGCACTTAACAAAGCCTATTTAAAAGTAAAGCCAAACAGAACTGAAATTGAAGGTTTCAAAGCGAATCTCATTCAACTTATAGACCAAACAAATGATACCGAATCTGAGGAATTTCATAAAAACTTAGTTTCCGACTTTCTGAAAAAAACATACTACGACCGTTCCAAGGACGGTCACAACCATTTTATCAACACCAAGGGACGAAATGATCTGGTCATTCACAATGGAGATAAGGCTCAAAGCTCTGTTGGCGTCATCATAGAAGCAAAGAAGCCAACCAACAAAACGGAGATGGTGACAACTGAAAAGCTCAACACCAAAGCTCTTCAGGAACTATTGCTCTACTACTTAAGAGAAAGAATCTCCCTAAAAAATTTAGAGATCAAATACCTGATCGCAACCAATATCAATGAATGGTTTGTATTTGATGCCAACATATTTGAAAAGAACTTTGCGGAGAATAAGAATCTGATCAGACAATTTGAGGACTTTGAAGGAGGTCGATTAGCCGGCAAAACAACTGACTTTTTCTACAAGGAAATTGCGGAACCCTTTATTGCCGGACTTGAAAACACCATTGAGTTTACCCATTTTGATTTAAATGAATATGATCGTCCACTGAGAAGTAATGACTCTGAAGACGATAATAAACTCATAGCACTTTTTAAGCTTCTTTCTCCGGAGCATTTGTTAAAACTCCCATTTGCCAATGACAGTAACTCACTTGACAAGAAATTCTACAGTGAGCTATTGCATATTATTGGTCTAACAGAGACTAAAGATGGTGGCAAGAAAGTCATACAACGAAACGAGAAAGGCAAGAGGCATACAGGCTCCTTATTGGAAAATGCCATCATTCAATTAGACTCATTAGACAAAATCTACCGATTGGAAAACCCCAGCCAATATGGAGAAACGATGGAGGATCGACTATTCAATGTCGGCCTTGAACTTTCCATCACTTGGGTCAACCGTATCCTGTTCTTAAAACTGCTCGAAGCTCAGTTGATCACCTACCACAAAGTAGACGGGCGGAGTGCCGACCCATCCTATTCGTTTTTGAACTTTGCGAAAATCAACAACTATGATGACCTAAATAGTCTTTTCTTTCAAGTACTCGCTAAAAAACACCAAGAGCGCAATGAAGATGTGAAGGATGAGTTTGCCAAAGTCCCCTACCTCAACTCGTCGCTATTTGAGCCCAGTGAACTTGAGCACAATACGATACTGATAAGCAATCTTAGAGATGAGAAGAAACTGCCGATACTACCAGGTACTGTACTCAAAGATGATAATGGCAAGAGGCTCACGGGCGAACTCAACGCTTTAGAATATTTCTTCGCATTCCTGGAAGCGTATGACTTTAGTAGCGAAGGATCGGAAAATATTCAGGAGGATAATAAAACACTGATCAATGCCTCTGTTCTGGGATTAATATTCGAGAAAATCAATGGATATAAAGACGGTTCTTTCTTTACTCCAGGTTTCATCACCATGTACATGTGTCGGGAGACCATCCGTAGATCAGTGGTGCAGAAGTTCAATGAAGCCACCGCTTCCCTCTTGAGAGTTGAGCGAACAGCACAGCATTTCAAAACCTTGGATGATGTTTATGATGTCATCGGGACAGACGATAAATCCTTGTTTACGAGGCAGGAAGCCAATGATATTGTTAACAGCCTTAAAATATGTGACCCTGCGGTAGGCTCTGGGCACTTTTTGGTTTCCGCGCTCAATGAGATGATTGCCATCAAGCATGACCTCAAAATCCTGCAAGACCGTGACGGGAGGCGACTAAAGGAATACGTACTCGAAGTGTTAAACGATGAGCTGGTGATCACCGATGACGATGGTGAGTTGTTCGAATATCGAATGAACCACAAAGAAAGCCTAAGGCTTCAGGAAACCTTATTTCACGAAAAGCAGACCATTATTGAAAACTGTCTTTTCGGAGTAGATATCAATCCGAATTCGGTAAAGATCTGTCGTTTGCGATTGTGGATAGAGCTGCTGAAAAATGCGTACTACAAAAACGAAACAGAACTCGAAACACTGCCAAATATTGACATCAACATCAAATGTGGCAATTCCCTGATCAGTCGGTTTGACCTGGATACTGACGTACATGCGGCACTCAAGCGTAGTAAATGGACCATAGAGAGCTACCGTATTGCGGTAGAAACCTACCGAAACGCACAAAGTAAAGAAGAAAAGCACGCGATGGAACGCCTGATCAGCGACATCAAAAGCGACTTCCAAAGCGAGATATCCAAGAATGACCCCAAAGTAAAGAAGCTCTACAGACTAAGCGGTGAACTGGCTACCCTGACTACCCAGACCCGCATGTTTGAGATGGGAGCTAAAGAGAAAAAAGATTGGAAAAAAAAGGTAGAGAAGCTCACCAAAGAGACTAAAAAACTGGAAACAGAGATAGAGGAAATCAAAAACAACAAGATTTACGAAAATGCCTTTGAGTGGCGTTTTGAATTTCCTGAGGTGCTGAATGACGAAGGTGATTTTGTGGGCTTTGATGTGGTGATTGGGAATCCGCCTTATGTTTTTGGAAGAGACTGGAAAGCGCTAGGATTACCAAAATCAATGAAAGTCTATTTCAAAGAACAATATCAACTAGCGAGCTATCAAATTGACTTCTACATCTTGTTTTTGGAAAGATCTTTTTTGATTTCCAAAGACCGCTCGAACACTTCGCTAATCGTTCCAAACTCTTGGTTAAATAATACTTACGCAGGAATAGTACGGAAGTATCTTCTCAGCAACACTTCGGAGTTTGTTTTAGCAACCACTCCGCCAAATACTTTTGAAGGGGTTGGAGTAGATACTGTGATAGTCCAATTCCATAAAGGAGTGGCAAGTAGCGATGAACTAATTATTAAATCTGTTTCATATCAAGATGGAATTGAATTACTACAGACAAACGACAAACGACTTTTTATTGATGGTAAGACTCCAATATCATTAAATATGAATGATGCTAGTTTTAAGATATTATCTAAAATTAATGGCAAAGGAAGTAGACTCGGAGACCTATGTAATGTCACTAGAGGTATTCACCCTTATCGAATTGGAGGATATGGTAAATCAGCATTTTCTGATGGAGAACAAACAGAAAGGGATCTTCAAGAAAGACCATACCACAGCACTGAAAGAAAGAAACACTTTAGGCCCTTTATTTATGGAAAAGACCTAAGACGTTTAGGTTTCCCACGAATAACAGAATTTGTTAACTATGGAGAATGGATAGCTGAGCCGAGAAACCCTGCTTTTTTTGAAGGTGAACGAGTCTATTCAAGAAAAATTCTTGGAAACAAGTTAATTGTAATGTTTGTTGATGACGACTCTGTTGCAGACCAGCAAGTCTACATAACTAAACCAAAAACCAAGCAAGTTAAAGCAGCTTATTTAACAGGAGTACTTGGGAGTACTGTTGTAGGATTTTTTATCCGAAATTTTTATGATGAATTGGAGGCTCTATTTCCTCAAATAAAGGTGTCACAACTCAAACAGTTACCAATCCCTATCCCTGCCAGTAAACTTCAATCAAGTATTAGTTTAATAGTCACCCAAATCCAATCTCTCAAAAAAGAAAATCCAGAAGCAGACACCACTGCACTAGAAGCTGAAATCGACCAACTGGTTTATCAGCTCTATGACCTTACTGAAGAAGAAATAGAAATAGTAGAAAACGCTGTAAAATGAAAGAGTAATGGAGATTCGTGAGCACGAATAAGAGCGAATATGTCGTAAATGAATCGACCGATAGCCCTGCGATCCCACAGCTCGAATGCAGAAATAGAAATTGACCTATTTTCGTATTTTACCTTTTGCCAAACAACTCAACTGTGAAAATCAATAGTTACCTATTTCTGACTGTATTCTTGCTGATCAGTCTGTCAGAGGTTCAGGCCCAGAAGCCTTCTGAAAAAGTAAAATCAAAAGACTGGGTGGACCTTTTGGATGAAGATCTAAGCAAATGGGAGGTCTGGACGGGCGTGCCGGAACCATCTGTTAAAAATTTGCCGGAAGGGTATGAAGTGCCGGCGGATGGTAAGCCAATCAAGCCTTTGGGACTTGGCGACCCTAAGAGAATTTTCACTACCGAAAAAGATGAGGAGGGAGACCTGATGGTACATATCTCCGGGGAGATTTACGCAGGACTTACTTCGTTGGAGTCTTATTCAGATTACCATTTGACTTTACTGTTTAAATGGGCGGAGAAAAAGTACCCTCCCAGAATGAAGCGGAAGCGGGATAGTGGGCTACTGTATCACTGTCACGGGAAACACGGTGCTTTCTGGAAGGTCTGGAAATCCTGCCTGGAGTTGCAAATTCAGGAAACTGATATGGGCGATTTGTATGCCTTGGCAGGAACTTCTTCCGTGGTAAAACACGACACTACCAATCACTGGGACCCCACTTCAGAGCTGACCAAAAAGACCACAAAAAGGTCATTTGATAACGAAAGTCCCCACGGCGAGTGGACCCGGATTGATTTGTATGTGTTAGATGATAAAGCGATTCACATGGTTAACGGAGAGGTAGTATTGGCATTGACAGATGCGCGCTCTAAAAACGGAGAAAAGCTCAAGGCCGGGCAGTTGCAAATGCAGTCAGAAGCGGCGGAAGGGTATTTCAAAGACATGGCCATCAGGCCGATCAAGAAATTCCCGAAGAAGTTGAGTAAAGCCGCGGGGTTTTGATGCTTGTTGCAGGTTATTGTCTGCGTTCCCAACGATCTTCATCATGAGGTTGTGGTGTTTGATAGTGGTTTCGGTTTGTATTCTCACAACCTCCTACAGCCAGAAAGCAGACAATAAATATCCTACACTTGGCTATCTGGAAAGCCTTAGTGCAGTATTTGATGATATCGTTCAGTCCACTGCCAAAATTGAAATCATTGCTGATGGCCATGATTGGTCTGAGGGTCCGGTTTGGCTACCAGAACAGCAATGTCTTATTTATTCTGATGTGCCGCGAAATATTGCCTATCGCTGGTCCGAGGCGGATGGAATTTCTGAATTCCTAAATCCTAGTGGAAATGCGATGATTGGAAATGGGCCCGGTTCTAATGGGATCACTTTGGACAGAGCTGGTAACTTGTTCATTTGCCAAACAGGAAACCGGAGAGTCGTAAAGATCCCTTCTGAGTCGATTTTTACAACCCAGACTGCTCAGACATTGGCCCACAACTATCAAGGGAAAAAATTCAATGCTCCTAATGATCTGGTAGTAGATGGCAAAGGCAATACCTACTTTACCGATCCTAATTTCAGCCTTGATATGGATCAGAAAGAGCTTGATTTCCAGGGAGTCTACCGGATTAATACGGAGGGTAAGGTAGCATTGTTAAATGCGAACTGGCCGACCCCAAATGGTATAGCACTGTCACCTGATGAGCAAACGCTCTACTTCTCAAATTCCAAGCCGGCTAAGCTTATTTCCATGGATCTGAAAAATGGGACAGCACAGAATGAAAAAGTACTCCTGGATCTGGTGGAATTAAAGGCGAACAGTATATCCAAAATGAGCCCTGATGGTATGTGCGTGAGAAAAGATGGAATTATTTTTCTTACTGGACCTGATGGGATCTTGGTGATCGACCCGGAAGGTACGCATCTCGGCACTATTCGTACGGACCGAAAGACATCAAATTGCACCTTAAACGAGGACGAGTCTGTATTGTATGTTACCAGCGATGATTTGATCCTAAGAGTTAAATTGTGATGATATGAGATCATTGAGATTTTCTATTGTAGTGCTCATTTTATTGATTGCTTCCTGGGGGTATTGCAAAGACTATTCGATAGCTGAATTTGGCGCTATCAATGACGGGCAAACACTGAATACTTTGGCAGTGCAGAAAGCCATTGATGCGTGTACTTCTGCAGGTGGCGGCCGTGTACTGGTTGATGGAGGAGGCGTTTACATCATTGGCACCATCTATCTAAAAAGTAACGTGACGCTGCATATCGCCAATGGTACCACGCTTCAGGGAAGCACTAAGCTTGAGGACTACTCCGAGGATACGCACGGCATTATGTATCGCAGAGAATCGCATATGGATAGGTGCTTGATCTACGCTGAAAATGTCAATTCTATCGCAATTGAAGGATATGGAACCATTGATGGAAATGGATTTCCCGAAAATTTCTCAGGTCAGCGACCGATGTTACTTCGATTTAAAGATTGCAAAAGGATTCACCTCAATGATGTTCAGCTCATCAATCCTGCAGCCTGGACCTCTGCTTTTTTGTATTGCGATGATATTTCTGTTTCAGGAATCACCATCATCAGTCGGGCCAATAAGAACGGGGATGGTTTGGACTTTGACGGTTGTACCAATGTGCGGGTTACCAATTCAAATTTTGACAATAGCGATGACAGCATTTGTCTGCAGGCTTCCTTACCTGAAAAACCCTGCCGAGACATTACTGTTTCCAATTGCATTTTTTCTACCAAGTGGGGAGGAATCAGAATTGGCCTTCTTTCCAGAGGGGATATTGAGCATGTTACCGTCACCAACTGTATTTTCAAAAACATAGACGACTCGGGTTTGAAGATCCAGCAATGTGAAGGAGGCAAGATGAGCCATATGACCTTCTCTAACCTTACGATGCGCAATGTTCCCCGCCCAATCTTCATGACGTTTGCTTCACAGCGGGCAGCCAGAAATTATCCTAAGGGCACCTACGAGCCGCTGGATCGTATGCATAATTTCAATTTTGATAACATCGTGATAGATAACTCACAATTAGATATGAACTCCGCATTTTTCATCACGGGGATGCCGGAGCATAAAATTGAGGACGTATCCATTTCGAATGTTCAGTTTACCATCTCAGGCGAAGGTACGCTCGCAGATGCGCAAAAGGTGGTAAAAGAGTACAATCTTGAAACGCTAAAGGGGCATTGGCCTGAGTTTGGTCGGGTTGGAACCTTACCAGCATTTGGGTTTTATGTCCGCCACGTAGAAGGACTATTTTTGGATAATATAAATATTGAATTGCTGAATGCAGACGCGCGACCTGCCGTGATACTCAATGATGTCCAGAGAGCAAGACTAGGTTTGATGACTGTAAACAATCAAGATATACCACCCTCTCAAATAGTAAAAAAATGAGCATAAAAATCTTTCTGACCATTGCAGCCAGCTTTTTAATTTTATTCCTACAAACCTCCCAAGCACAGCTTAAACCTACTTTTTTGGAAGGCCATGACCCCAAACCGCAAGACACCAATTGGCAGCCTGTGGCTTACCTTTCTGATGAATTTAATGAACAAAACATTGATCTTGAGAAATGGCAAATAGAACCCGTGGAGAACGGCTGGAACTGGATAGGTAGAGCTCCCGGACTCTTTGAAGCGAAGAATGTTTCAGTCAGAGATGGGAAGCTAGCGGTGGAGGTCGGTACCATGGAGCCGCAGTTAATCAATGGAAAAACCTTCAAATATTACGGGGGTATTGTCAGGGCCCTTGAACCCGGCGGACCAGGGATGTACTACGAGTGTAAAATGAAAGCCAATGCAACTGAAATGTCTTCTACTTTTTGGCTCATGTCCCGATATGATTGCGAGAAAAAGCAGGAATTGGATATACAGGAATGTGTAGGGGTGACTTCTGAACTCACACATGATTGGGCAAAAAACTGGGACCAGATCTATCACTCCAATACCATTCACCGACCTACAAAGTGTGTGGAGAGAACACAAATCCAAAAGTCTCTGAAGCCAGAAACCAAGAATCACGAGCGATTTTACGTGTATGGTTGCTGGTGGAAATCCGAAACGGAAATTCAATTTTTCCTTGATGGAAAGTATGTCTATTCGCTTACACCAAATATTGACTGGGATCAACCGGCATGGCTACACATGGCCATTGAAACTTATGATTGGAACCCCGTTCCTGAAGATGGCGGCATGGTAAAGCGTGGGTCCCTGGAAGAGCGTTTAACGCAATACGATTGGGTCAGAGTTTGGGAATTGAAGGAATAAGGATAGGAAATCCGGTTCGTTTTGTCTTTCAATTCCCTTAAGCGCAAGTTCCATTTCATTCCCAAAGCGTATTTTTGGCTCGATGCTATTTTCCTGTATCCATAATCGATCACTGTAATCACCTATTCTGAAGCTTGAATGAAAGCGGCACAGCTAATACCCTTTTTGATCATTGCTTCATTATTACTAGGCTGTCAAAGCAAGTCGAGAACTACATCTCTAAAGCTGGCGCATGGCTTAAATGAAGACCATCCGGTCCACAAGGGGATGGTAGAGATGGATAGGCTCCTTGGAGAAATTTCAGGAGGTAAGATGGACATTGAGATTTACTCGAATGGGCAGCTAGGGCAAGAGAGAGATCTATTGGAACTTTTACAAATTGGTAGCCTGGACATGACCAAAGTATCGGTAGGAGCCCTTGAAAATTTCGTTCCTGAAATGAAAGTGCTGGCCCTGCCGTATTTATTTACAGACTCAGCGCATACCTGGACTGTATTGCAGGGTGAAATTGGAAAAGCGCTTTTACAAAAAGGAAGTGATTACCGATTGCGCGGACTCTGCTACTACGATGCAGGCAGTAGAAGTTTCTATTCGAAATCAAAGCCCTTCATCACGCCCGATGAGTTGAGCGGCCAGAAGATCAGGGTCATGAACAGCCAGTCATCATTCGATATGGTAAATGCGCTGGGTGGTTCTCCAACCCCAGTGTCCTTTGGTGAACTTTACACAGCCTTGCAACAGGGAGTAGTAGATGCAGCAGAAAATAACCCTCCCAGCTTTTATACTTCCAGGCACTATGAAGTGTGTAAATATTATGTGCTAGATGAGCACCTGACTTTGCCGGATGTCCTGATCATTGGTACATATACCTGGGAAAATCTCTCTGATCAGGAGCAAGCATGGTTACAGAAGGCTGCCGATCTTTCGGTAGAGTACCAAAAAGAAGTATGGTTTAGGTCGGTGGCGGAAAGTCTGGCAAAGGTGCAGGAAGCAGGAGTGGAGGTAATCAATCCTGAAAAGGCCCCCTTTCAGGATCGGGTGAAGGGTTTGTATGAAGCATACGAAGGTCAGCCTGAAATGACCGACTTGATTCAACGCATTACCGATCACCGTCAAAAAAAGCCATGAAGACCCGGGAAAAGATCAATAAAGTGCTGGAAAAGCTATTGGCTGTGCTACTAGGTGTGATGGTAGTTAATGTGCTATGGCAGGTAGCTTCTCGATACATTCTGGGCAGCCCCAGTATTTTTACAGATGAGCTTGCTCGGTATCTTTTGATTTGGTTGGGATTGATTGGGGCTGCCTATGGTACAGGCAGAGGGTTGCATGTCTCTATTGACTTGCTCAAACAGAAATTGACCTCAAGACAGCAGTACTTTCAATTCAAAATAATTTCCGTCTTGATGTTCCTGTTCGCGCTGGCTGTCCTTGTACTCGGCGGTACCAGAATGGTATTGATCTCTTTTGAATTGGGCCAAACTTCATCGGCGATGCATCTTCCTATTGGTTTTGTTTATCTGGCGCTACCGATCAGTGGTGTACTCATTTGCTATTACACCATTCACAACCTAACCCAAAAGCAGCATGGAGCAAATTGAAATAGCGGTACTGGTGCTCAGCTTTGTTTTGTTTTTAGCTATTGGTGTTCCCGTGGCTTACAGTGTAGGCCTGGCTTCCCTTTGTACCATTCTGGTGAATATTGACACGCTTCCTGCTTTTACCACCATTGCACAACGCATGGCTACAGGATTGGATAGCTTTTCATTGTTGGCGATTCCTTTTTTTGTTTTGGCGGGTCAGATCATGAATCAAGGAGGCATTGCGACACGACTGATCGCCTTTGCCAAATCGCTGGTAGGATCATTTCCCGGAGGTCTGGCCTATGTGAATATCATTGGCGCCATGCTTTTCGGTGCAATTTCCGGGTCTGCAATGGCGGCAGTTTCTGCTATAGGAGGTACGCTGGGTCCACGCATGGAAAAGGAAGGATATGAAAAGGAGTTTGGGGCGGCAATCAACATCACCTCTTCTACCACGGGATTGATCATCCCACCTTCCAACGTGCTGATTGTGTATTCTTTAGCAAGTGGAGGCGTGTCCATTGCGGCGTTATTTCTGGCCGGGTATGTGCCAGGTGCCCTCATGGGACTTGGCTTGGTAACCGTGGCAGCCGTTTATGCACGCATCAAGAAATACCCTAAAGGAGAGCTTGTAAAAGGAAGTGTATTGCTAAAGACTTTTATTGATGCTATCCCCAGCCTTTTTATGTTGGTTGTGGTCATTGGTGGGATTGTGAAAGGAATTTTCACTGCCACCGAGGCTTCCGGGATTGCGGTCCTTTATGCGCTGATCCTATCCTACGTTTATCGCGAGCTCAATTTCAAGAAGCTGGTGGATATCCTGGTAAGTTCGTCAGGCACTACTTCTATTGTGGCACTGCTGATCGCTTGTTCCATGAGTATGTCTTGGGTCATGGCCTTTGCGGATATACCGCAAGCCGTTACAGCAGCATTACTTAGCGTATCGGATAATCCCATTGTGATTCTTTTGCTCATCAATTTACTGCTACTTATTGTAGGTGTATTCATGGACATGACACCTGCTGTACTCATTTTCACACCTATTTTTTTGCCTGTAGTCACCGATATCGGGATCGACCCCATTCACTTTGGCATTATCATGGTCATGAATCTGTGCATAGGGCTTTGTACCCCACCTGTTGGATCAGTGCTTTTTGTGGGGATGGGCATTGCGGATGTATCGCTGCAAAAAGTGTTGAAGCCCCTTATTCCCTTATTTCTGGTGATGATTTTGGTACTTTTCATCGTTACCTACTTTCCTCAACTAAGCCTTTGGTTGCCAGGGCTTTTCGAGTAAGGCAAAGGCTTAATGGATTGAAAGCCAATCAAGCAGCTTGAATCGGTTCCCAGCATCCCTGAGAGCCGGTTTATGTATGGATTTACCTACCATTCGGATGATCGTTGCATAAGATCACAGGACTCTGGTTTTTATTTGTCCACCTAGAAAGAAGTTCCAAAACAACATCAATACCCTGTGAAGTCATGCTAGCCCCACATAGACAGATAAATTGTTTTTCATCTTTTCGCCGACTGCTTTCACTTGTTCTTTGTGTGTTTGGCTACCTCACACTCTTTGCCGAAATCAAACTTCCAGCTATTGTATCATCAAATATGGTGCTTCAACGAGATGCCAAAATCCTGCTGTGGGGCTGGGCCGATTCCAAGGAGCAAATCAGCATTTCGGGAAGTTGGTTTGAGGAAAGCAAAATGGTGAAATCTTCAAAAGATGGCTACTGGGAATTGGAACTGCAAACTACCAATAGCAAAGAACCACAAACGATAAATCTGGAGAGTACGCAAAGCAGCCTTTTGCTGGAGAATATTTTATTCGGTGAGGTTTGGGTCTGCTCTGGTCAGTCCAATATGCAACAGCCCATGAAGGGATTTAGAGGGCAGCCTACTGTTGGAGCTGCATTAGCAATTGCAAAATCGAAAAATCCCAACCTTAGATTATTTACGCTGGAAAGGCAAGGCAGCAAGACTCCACAAAAAGAGATAAAAGACTTTCAAAGCTGGGCTGAGGCAAGCCCTGAAAATATTGTAGGGTTTAGTGCAGTTGCCTACTTCTTCGGTAAGCAGTTGCAAGAGATATTGGATGTTCCAGTTGGATTGATTCACACCTCTTGGGGAGGTAGCCGTATTGAAGCCTGGATGAGCAAGGAGTCGCTTACCAAATTTCAACCTGTGGATTTACAGGATAGAGACATTAGCATCAAAACCAATCATGTGCCTACCGCACTCTTCAATGCGATGATTCATCCAATCATGAGCTATTCAATAAAGGGCGTTTTATGGTACCAGGGGGAATCAAATCGTGATAATCCTGAAAGCTACATGCAGTTTTTTCCTGAAATGGTAGCGGATTGGCGAGAGCGATGGGCCTTAGGTGATTTTCCATTTTACTATGTACAAATAGCTCCATTTAAGTACCGTAAGGATAATACCCCTTTCCAATCAAATGAAAATACGGCATTCCTTCGGGAGGCACAATTAAAATGTTTTGATAAAATACCCAATTCTGGGATGGTAGTCACCCTGGACATAGGAGCAGAAAATAGCATTCATCCTCCTAAGAAAAAGGAGGTTGCAGACCGATTACTTTTCAATGCGCTCAACCATACTTACGGATATGAATCAGTTGATCGTTTTTCACCGATTTACGACTCGATGGCTGAGGAGGACGGGGCACTTATTTTAAGTTTTAAGCATGCAGAAAATGGATTGTACACCCACGATTCGCTCACTGGATTTGAGATCGCTGGTAGTGATCGGGTTTTCTATCCTGCCATAGCAAAAATCGTAGATAGAAAAAATGTAAGCGTAAAAAGTGCGCAGGTTAAAAATCCAGTAGCGGTCAGGTACGCCTGGAGAAACTGGGTGGAAGGTTCTCTATTTGATACTAATCTACTGCCAGCGTCCTCTTTTAGAACCGACGCTTGGGACAATGCTACAAAATGTTGTGAATAAAAACTGCCTGAATAACTGAAGCAACAGAATAATTGAATGGCTGTCATCGGCCTAGATCTCTACAGTCGGTGTGAAGTTGCATCGATTTCTTGAATTAAAAATTTCATTTGCGTTTCTTATTAACTGATCGCAAAATCTCCTGTCTATTCAAGAAGCTCTCATGGCTTATGGAGGATTCTCACTGGGTTTTAGATTTTCGTGTACTTTCTCCACAAAGTTGTTGAAAGCCCTGTTATTATAGCATTTGTATGCAATCGCTTAATCCCTCTTCTTAGAAACTCTCCTGCTATGTGTACCGTGGTGCTTCAGAAACAGTGTTTGTAAAGAAATTGCCACAAAATACAGAAGATACATATTTTATAATTTTTTCTTTTTATATTACAATAATCATAATTGCGTTGCTTGCTTAGTTTATTATTTTGACACTTTTTGAGAAGCTAGCGATTCGTGGTTATGATCAACTTAAACAACTTTTAACTTAAAAAAATGAAACAATGCGACTAAAGACGTTAATCGTAGTTGCTCTGCTATTTGTTCTTTTAGTAAGCGTAGCAGAGGCGCAACCCCAAATTTCAGGAACAAGCAACTTAGATAACCTGGTGAAGAACAAGAACTGGGTGAAAGTAGGGAATCTTACAGATGAATTTCAAGGTTCTTTCAGCACTTCAAAGTGGACCAAAAATCCAAGCACAGATGGTTTTGGTTGGATAGGTCGTTTTCCCGGCCTCTTTGAAGAAAATAATGTTCACATGTCTAATGGAGAGCTCAGAATTGAAGCCGAAAAGTTTAATGGAACCAAAAGCAAAAATGGAAAGAACTGGACGCATGGAGGAGGAATTGTGCGTTCCAAAGCTGCTGTCCAACCAGGAATGTATGTTGAAGGCCGAATGAAGACTACAGAAACCATTATGTCTGGTACTTTTTGGTTGGTAACCAAAAATGTCAATTGCAATACAATTCCCAAAAAGGAGCTAGACATTACTGAAAGTATTGGTATCAGAAATGGAACATACAAGCAGCCACAACTGAGCTGGTACAGAAATGCAGCTTTTGATTTTGAGAAGGGGATAAATACAACCGCCAGAAAACGTGAATCAGCATGTGTGGGAGGCATAACCAATGAGGGGAGAAGTGGAAGAGATGGCATTAATCC
>JBCCLV010000048.1:0-27704 GCA_039026695.1 Bacteroidota bacterium | reverse complement strand
TGACTGTTGACCTTAAAGACTTCTCAACAACCTATTTACGAGTAATCAATATAGGAGGTCTATGTGAACCTCTTGAGCAAAAGTCCAATTCATTTTTAATGGATAGTCTTCTTTATCAAATACAAGCCGGAGGAAATGGGTTTTCTTTTACAGTTAAAAACATAACAAATGAGAAAACGAGGGTTTCTTTTCAGGCTCAGAAGGGAGAAACGATAGAATTTAAAGACTCCCCTATTTGGGCTGAGAGCTCAGGTTGGGGCAATATCTTTTCTCCTCCCTCGACCTCTTATATTAGTGAAAACCAGTTTTACAATAGAGTAAAGAAAAGGCCTGGAATATATGCTTCTTCGTTTGATGATTGCCAGGTTATCACGATTGGATCTTTTCAGGTGAGGTCATCTATGAGTAGTTCAGGATTCTCTTCTAGCAACACCATTTCCAACTACTTTCAAGGAAGATTTGATAACAGATCTTTACATCACTCTTCAGGATCTTTACCTACCAGAAAAATAAGAGATGTTCAAAGTAGATTTGTTCGAAACCTTCCAAAAGGGGCTAGACTAAACTCAGTACTTACTGTAGGAGAGGACAAATTATATGGGTATTACAATCCAAAGAAAAAGACTTACGTAATAACTAGCTTGTCTAGGACAGAGTCTTAAAGTAGCTAGCCTCACTGTGAAAAAGAGTACTGATTACGAATCAACCACATAATTCTACCACATAATTATCAGCTGAATTTTCAAAGAAATTGAGCAAAGTACGCTGCTTTAATAGCAGTTTTTCCCACTGGTTTAAAAATTCCAGGCTGATCTCTTCACTTTGAAGAAATCGTTTACTTAAAAGTTGATCAACTAAGGTGGCATTGTCCCTATTAAAATCCTTTTGTAATGTGTAGAGCTCTTCTAAACGTGTGAGGCATCCAAACCTTGTCACTGATAGGTAATTGGTTGATTTGTAGGTGTCCCACACCACTGTGGTAAGTCCGGTCAATAGAATTGTGGAGTTTGAATTGAACGATAAATTCACTTCGCCAGTAATTCTCACACTATCGGTAGTTATAGAGTCTGTACCACTTATTTTCACTATCGGAAATGATTTTCGCTTAAAATGTTGGAGCGAGTCTTTGTGAACGACGAGCTGCTTTTCATTTTCAAATAGGTAAGGGTACAAATATTGAAAAGCATCAAACTTAAGCGCTAGTGTATCATGGTATTCCCTTAGTTTGACCTGATTGTCTTCGATTTCCTGTATGACCAGTTCCAACGCATTTTTCTGGTCTTTAATCAGGCGTCTCTGCTGAAAAAAATCAGTTAGGAAGATACCAATCACGATTCCTAGTATGGTGGAAGTGAGCGTAACTACCCAGGCATTTTTTAAAAACTGGTTTGACATTTTTTGTGCTTTATAAAAAAGCTGGCTGACTGCTTCTAATCGTCTGATGTTTGGAATATTCCGATCCTGTCATAAAGTAGAGCAGCTCATCCAGAAGTTTATGTCATTCCAAGAACCTGACTAGGATTACTCCACAATACTTGCACGAATCCTTTTTACCTCTAGCAGTATGTCTCTAACCTCATTTTTGGAAACCACATATTCTGGGTTATCAGTCAATTCTAGCTGTATTTCCTTTAGGTCTCCTTTATAGAGTCGGTCAAGGATAGAAAGCTCAATTTGTAGCTTACCAATGGTTTCATCATAGGGAAGATCATCAAGCACTTGCATGATATCTAAGAGCGCTTTTTCTTCACTTAGAACGACCTTAACCAGCGGCTCCAAAATCTCTTTTGATTCATCTGAGTTGTCTGACTTTTCAATGGTGATCAGCGCCTGATAAAGTCCTTCTACAAAGGATCCGGTCAATGCAAGTCCAGCTACCGCAAGGTGATGATCTTCTTCCAACTGGACGCTTGTTTCCAGAAATAGTTCACTGAGGAGATTTGCGATTTCATCCTGCGCCCCATTTTGGATATGTCCTTTGAATTTATTGATCTGGTTCGCATCAAAGATTGAGGTGTCGCCCAATTCTTCGGCGAGACTTTGTGCAGCTTCAAGATACGCTAAGCATGCTTCTTCCTCACTATATGCTGCGAGGTAACTTACGTCAGAAGCATAAACGCCCATATTCAACGCCATTTTATCTTGATCTCCTACATAGCGCGTCAAGCTTGCTAGCGCGTTTGTGTGATTATCATCAAAGGGTGCCCCAATTTCTCTTAAAGTAAATGGCACCAGTGAGGGTGGTGGCATGTCCGCGATCAATTGATCAATGTCATGAAGGGTCTTTTGCTCTTCAAGATCTTCTGCTGTTTTTTCCCCTTTATTCGAAGTGGAGCAAGAAAGAGATAAGCTTACAATTACTAGTGCCGATAGGAATATGGATGTAATTCTGTTCATGGCTGGATTATCTTAATGATCAAATCGAATGACTAAACTATCGCATCTCTTTCAATTTGAATCTAAAGTAATTTTACACTACAACGTTGACAATCTTTTTTGGAACCACAATCACTTTTTTTGGTGCCTTACCTTCCAACCATTTTTGAATTTTCTCATTTGCAAGCGTCTCTCGCTCTATTTTCTCTTTGTCATCGTTAGAACCAAAAGTGATTTTAGCTCGCATTTTTCCGTTTACCATAATAGGATACTCTATTGTATCTTCTAGCAAATATTGATCGTCTAACTCGGGAAATTCCGCGTCTACCACAGAGGTATTGTGACCTATTTTTTGCCAGAGTTCTTCAGCTATATGCGGAGCATAAGGGGAGAGCAAGATGATCATGGGCTCCAGGATGTTCCTCTTATTGCAGGAGATTTTTTGTAGTTCATTCGTCGCCACCATAAAGGCGCTAACCGTTGTATTCAGCGAGAGTGTCTCACAATCTTCTGCTACCTTCTTAATCAACCCATGAAGAATTTTTAACTCTGGTTTACTCGCCTCGCCTTCGCTTACCGAGAAAGTGTCCTCTACATGGAGAAGATTCCAGAATTTTCGTAAAAACTTAAATACACCATCAATCCCATTCGTGTTCCAGGGTTTACTGGCTTCTATAGGTCCCAAAAACATCTCATACATACGGAGGGTATCCGCTCCGTACTCCTGGACCAGGTCGTCGGGATTCACTACGTTGTATTTTGATTTGGACATCTTTTCGATCTCCCAGCCGCACAGGTATTTATCGTTTTCAAGTTCGAAACTGGTTTCACTAGAATTGGGAAGAGACTTTTTGAAAGCTTCCACATCTAGTACGTCTTTTTCTACCAAGGAAACATCCACATGAAGTGCCTGTATGTCATACTTATGCTTCAAACCTGCAGATACGTATCGTTGCTCTCCTTTTACTCGGTAAACAAAACTGGAACGCCCCTGTATCATTCCCTGATTCACCAGCTTTTTAGCATATTCATCTACGGTGATCAAGCCTCGATCATATAGAAATTTTGTCCAAAATCTGGAGTAAAGGAGGTGACCGGTGGCATGCTCAGATCCACCCATATAGAAATCCACATCCTGCCAATACTCCAAAGCCTTCTTGCCGCAAAATTCGTTTGCATTGTGCGGGTCCATGTAGCGGAAAAAGTACCAGCTGCTCCCTGCCCATCCGGGCATGGTAGAAAGCTCATAAGGTTTCCCATCAAATGACCAACCATCTGCACGACCTAGCGGAGGGTCGCCTGCTGCTGTAGGCAGGTATTCGTTAATCTCGGGCAATTCAAGCGGCAGGTTTTCATTTGGAAGAAGTTGAGCTAACCCTTCATCCTCATAAAAGATGGGAATCGGTTCTCCCCAGTACCGCTGACGACCAAAAATCGCATCTCGCAGTTTGAAATTGACTTTTTTGGTTCCAATCTTTCTTTTGGTGACTTCCTCGATACCTCGATTGATTGCTTCTGCCGGGGTAAGGCCATTCAAAAATCCGGAGTTGATAATTTTCCCTGCTTTGGTAGCATCCGCAGTAGTTTCACTAAGCTTTTGCGCCTCGTTAATTATGGTGATGGGGAGGTCAAAATGTTTGGCAAAATCAAAATCTCTTTGATCTCCACTTGGCACAGCCATTACCGCCCCCGTACCATATCCAGCCAATACATAATCAGCTATGTACACTGGTATCTTTTCCTCGGTGAAAGGATGGATGGCGTAACTCCCTGTAAAGACGCCCGAAACATTTTTCGCATCGCTCATACGGTCCCTTTCGGATCTGCTTTTGGCGTCTTGTACGTATTTGAAGACTTCCTCCTTTTGGTCTTCAGTAGTAAGTGAATTTACCAGTTCGCTTTCAGGCGCAAGCACCATAAATGTGACCCCAAAAAGGGTATCTATTCGGGTGGTAAAAACGGTAATCTTCTCTGTAGCATCGGCAACTTGAAAGTCAATCTCTGCTCCGTAGGATTTACCAATCCAGTTGCGTTGCATCTCTTTGATCGGCTCTGGCCAATCGATGCTTTCAAGCCCTTTTAGTAGCCGATCAGCATATGCTGTGATCCGCATGCTCCACTGTGGCATTTTCTTTTGCACGACTGGGTGCCCACCTCGCTCTGAATAGCCATCTTTTACCTCATCATTTGAAAGTACTGTTCCCAAGGCGGGACACCAATTCACCGTAGTTTCAGCAAGATATGCGAGCCGATATTTAAGCAGGAACTGTGCTCGTTGCAGACCTGAGAACTTGGACCATTCATCGGAAGATATGACAGGAGTATTTTCGTCACAGCAGGCGTCTATTCCATGATTACCATCTTTTTCCAGTTTGGAAATGAGCGCATCAATTGGTTCTGCACGATTGGTTTCATTGTTGTACCAACTGTCGTAGATCAAGGAGAATATCCACTGTGTCCACCTGTAAAAGGAAGGATCGCTGGTACGTACTTCCCGGGACCAATCAAAGGAAAATCCCAATGCCTTGAGCTGCTCCTTATACCGATCAATATTGATTTTGGTAGTAGTGGCAGGATGCTGTCCGGTTTGAATCGCATACTGCTCTGCCGGAAGACCAAAGCTGTCGAAACCCATAGGGTGAAGCACATTAAACCCTCGCAGACGCTTATACCGAGCTACAATGTCTGATGCAATGTATCCTAATGGATGACCCACATGAAGCCCTGCTCCAGAAGGATAGGGAAACATATCGAGAACGTAGTACTTTGGTTTTTTTGCGTCGTTTTTTACTTCATAGATTTTCTCATCTTGCCAATACTTTTGCCACTTTTTTTCAATCTTGCGGAAGGGATATTCTGCCATGCGTACTACTCTCAATTTTTAACGGCGCAAAGGTAAGAGAAGGCTCTAAAAGGTCTAATTTTTAAATGTTTCTGGTATGAGAAGAAACCAATAATGACTAGAGTTGTCCTTAGAGAAATTTTACATAACATGAAAAAAATCCTGATCGCTGCCTTCCTAATCGCTTGCTTTATTGTGCGTGCCCAAGAGGGTGATACAGCCAAAGCTGTTCCGCCTATAGCTCCAATAGATAGTGTGGAAAGCCCTGCACAGATCACTGTGGGTGAAACTGAGGAAAACCTAGGCAGTCCTAAAATAGTGTACTACCAAAGTACAGGTACCCCAAGGAAATATAAAAAGAGAAAAAGGAGGGGAGACATCAAGACATTAAGCGGATCCATGAACCATAGCGGAGGCTTTGGCGCGCTTTCTTTTCGTAGCACCGAGTTCAACGATGAGTCTTTGGTGATGGCTGGAGTACGCGGTGGCTGGATCATCAACCGAACGCTTGGCATAGGTCTGGAGGGGCATGGCGTAATACCCACTACCCAATTTGAGGGGATAGAGGACGGAACTGACGTAAATTTATTAGGTGGATATGGAGGTATGTTTTTAGAACTTATTTTCTTTTCCAATGAAGTAGTACATGTTACTTTTCCAGTTTCAGCTGGTGCTGGCTGGCTAGGGTATCATCGCACATCAAATAACGTAGTGGGCGGATCGGAAGTAGATTCAGATGTTTTTTGGTATGTAGAGCCGGGGGCTAGCCTGGAATTTAATATCAGCAGAAATTTTAGGCTTTCGGGGGGAGTAAGTAAAAGATTTACCCAAGATTTCGAGCTTCAAAATACTGATATGGGTGCCTTTGAAAAATTAAACTACTTTATCACGCTGAAGATCGGAGGTTTTTAGTAGCTATTGCTTACGGTTTAGTGAACACTTGGTGTCCGTTTTTGAGCGGTCACTCAAACCCAACGATTTGTAACTCTCAATTAATCAGCGCATTACCGTTCTGGCACTCTTTGTGATCTGCGAAATGTGTTATTAATTGAGAAGCTATGCCCGCATTTTTCAGACTCTTCGCACGATCTGTTTTCCGAAACAAGTTATTTGCATCAGTCAATATTCTCGGATTGACCGTAGGCTTTTTTGCAGCGGCAGTGATTTACATGCACGTAAAGGAGGAGTTAAGCTATGATCAATTTCACCAAAAAGGAGATCGTATTTATCGGATCAACCAAACTTTTATCTGGGGTAATGACAATCCAAACCAATTTTCAAGTACAGGACCAGGAGTTTCTTATGCGATAAACGCTGCAATACCTGAGGTGGAGCAAGTAACACGTGTCCACACTGCAGATATGACTCCTATCACTTTTGAAAAGGATGGTGAACAGAAATTTTTTAATGACGAATGGATCTTTGCAGTTGATAGTAATTTCTTTGATTTCTTTTCCTTCAAGCTAAAGTACGGAGACATAGAAACTGCGCTTTCAGAAGCCAGATCAGTGGTATTAAAATCTGAGATCGCTGAGAAATTTTTTGGTGACATCAACCCCGTAGGTTTGATAATTCAAATGGATGGGGGCGAATCATTTAGGGTTACAGGAGTGCTGGAACCCGATCTTCCGAGTTCTTACGTGGACAATTTTGATCTTCTGGTTTCGCTTTCAAGCATTGAGCGTATCACGTCGGCCAATGACAATTGGATGTGGACCATGTTTGAAACCTTCATATTGCTGAATGAACAGGCAGATCCAGCAATTGTGAAGGAGAAACTCCAAAACCTACCTAAGGAGTATGCAGTGACAACTTTGGGCTGGATGGGCTACACTTACCAGCAGTATGTAGATGCTGGGAAAAAATGGGACCTATTTATGCAACCTTTAACAGAAGTCTATTTGCGATCCGATAAAGTATACAATCGGCTGTCCTCTGTCGGCGATTTGAAAGTCATTTTTACTTTAACTGGCGCAGCTTTTTTCCTGATTATACTTTCCTGCATCAATTTTATAAATCTCAGTACTGCACAGTTCACCGCACGTGCAAAGGATATAGCGCTTCGCAAAGTGCTAGGAATTTCAAAGCTTAGGATAGGAGCGAGGTTCATTTCAGAATCTATTATGTACTGTTTTGTTGCCTTGTTCTTAGCCCTGCTTCTGTTGCAAGCTGCAATACCATATATCAATCAATCTATGGATGCAGAACTGAATTTAGATATACTAAGCCAACCGCTGCTGCTGGTCTTTCTTTTCGTCTTGCTGCTCCTAATTGCCACAATCACAGGGCTTTATCCCTTTTTGTTCTTCAGTGCTTTCAAACCAGTAAAGACCTTAAAAGGGGAACTTAAAACTGGCAAAAAGGGACTTCTATTAAGAAATGGCATGCTTGCATTGCAGTACGGGCTGTCTTTCATTTTGTTGATTTGTTCTTTCACCATATTTGATCAGCTTCGGTTTTTTATGAATAAGGAGCTGGGTTTCGAGAAGGAAAACCTGGTGGCTGTCCAGAATGTGGATTGGCTAGCCAATCCCGAAAGTTTTGTAAATGAGATTAGTAAAATCGAAGGGGTAAGTAGTACTGCACTTTGTGGTGGATTGCCAATGATTGTGACAGATGGTGATCAGTTTACACCAGATGAGCCTGGTGCTGGTTCATTTCCTTTAAACTTCACTTTAGGAGATGAAAATTTCATGAAGACAGTTGGTCTTGAATTAATTGTGGGAAGGACTTTTGATAAGGATTTTGGTACTGATTCATCTGCTGTGATTCTCAATGAGACTGCCGCTGCCTCAATTGGGTGGCCAATTGATGAGCGTATTTTAAATCGGAAAATTGAAAACTGGAGCGGACAATATCATGTGATTGGGGTGGTCAAAGATTTTAATTTTTGGATACTACATGCCCCAATAGAGCCTTTTGCACTGTTTCATGATCAAGGCAATCCAAAAGGAGGCCAGCCACTATCCATGGTGGCAGTGAGACTGTCCGGTACCGATACAGAGATTGCAACAGCCAAATCCAGGTTGGAAGAAAAATGGATTGAATTTGCTCCTAACAAGCCCTATGAATCCACAGTTCTCACGGATCACTTTAGCGAATCTTACCAGTCGGAAGAAAAGTTTGGTGATATTTTATCGTTTTTCTCATTTCTGACCATCATCATCGCCTCTTTGGGCTTATTTGGGATCGTGGTTTTTTCGGTTGAGCAGAAACTCAAGGAGATAGGAGTTAGAAAAGTATTGGGGGCCTCTATCATGAGTTTGGTAGTGCTATTTTCCAGACACTACATAAAGCTCTTGGTTATTGCTTTTTGTATAGCCACTCCAATCGGCTATTTCTTTATGGAAGGTTGGCTTGATGGTTTTGCGTACAGAATCTCGTTAAACCCACTCTCTTACTTATTTTCTTTTGCAATTCTTTTTGTGATAAGCCTGATCATTTCAATTTTACACACCGTAAGGGCTGCAATGATGAATCCAGCGTCAATACTCAAAGATGAATGACAGAGGAGCTACCTAAAAGCTAGGCCAGTAAAAGTCCTAATTGAGCTTTTCCAACATTTTTAAGGATTTGGTAATGTGCTTACCTATTTGAATGTCTTCTCGAAATGAGTACTGAATTACCCCTTCTTTGTCTACGATAAATGTACATCTCGCTGAGATCGCACCAAAGAGATAGGTTGATACTCCAAAAGCCTTGAGCACTTTCCCTTTCTGGTCCGTTAAAAGTGGATAGGGAAGCTTGCGCTTGCTTATCACTTTTTCGTGAGATCCAGGTGTGTCTTTGCTTATACCAATGATGGATGCATCATATGCCAAAAATTCATCATAATGATCTCTAAAGCCACAAGCTTGTGCAGTACAGCCTTGCGTATTGTCCTTTGGATAAAAGAAGATCACCAAAGGTTTACCGATGTAATCTCGAAGATTTACCGATTCGTTTTTTGAGTTCAACAATTGAACATCAGGGATTTTGTCTCCTTTTTTTAGCATAATTTGGAACTAAAAACAGCAAGAGTGGCAAAATGGTTAGATCCACTAGTACGGCCACCAAAAGCGACAGTACGATAAACAATCCTAGGTAGTAAGTAGCTCCAAAGTTTGAGAAAAGAAACAGGCTGAATCCTGCTGACATTATTAAGGACGTAATTAATACTGCGCTTCCTGCATGTTTAAAACAAGCTCTGAGCCTCTCTTTTGGATTGGTGAAGGGCTGTTGCAGATAATTGCTGATCATGTGTATTGTATCATCTACAGCGATACCAAATGTGATAGTGAAAATAATTGCGGTAGTCATTTTTACCGAAATACCTAACCATCCCATGATGCCGGCAACCAGTAAAAGCGGGATGAAGTTGGGTATTAAGCTAATAAGCAGCAGACGCCAAGAACGAAAGTAAATTCCCAGCACCATGGCAATGATTCCTATGGCGGTGATGAGGCCGTAAAATAGGTCTTTTGAGAGCATCTCATGGCTTTTGTCAATCAGATACGTGCTGCCGGTGATGTTATAATTTATTACTCTGGGGTTCACGTTTGAATCCAGGTATGCTAGAAATTTCTGGTTTCTGATACCAGTTTCGTAAGAGCCGAGCTCTG
Source organism: Bacteroidota bacterium (assembly GCA_039026695.1). Taxonomy (GTDB): domain Bacteria; phylum Bacteroidota; class Bacteroidia; order Cytophagales; family Cyclobacteriaceae; genus Ekhidna. Next base: position 17,885 of record JBCCLV010000048.1, on the reverse strand, counting down.
GGAAGAACCCAATCAATCTTGCTACTTTCCCGTCTTCTGTTACCAGCTTGTTCATCCTTTTCGGGTCAATTCGATTCTTGAGTTTTAAGGTAGAAGCATAGGTGGCATTGCTTTCGGGATAATGGTAGTGTTGATTGAGTCCCCCGAGGTTGGCCATGGTTAGATATTTCATAATTGTGGCAGGGGACTGCACTTTCACAATGGGATATTCCTGCAATAGGTAATCTTCGATCTTTACAATTTCATCCATCACTTTTTTATCCCAGATATTCAAGGCAGAATCTGCAACCTCCACACGCACCTCATAGGGCTTTGATCCGCCCATAAAAGTATCTGTGTATTCAAAGTCTTTTCTCACTTGCGCCTCTTTTGGTAAGTCATCTAAAAGGAATGAATTGATTTTGAGCTGGAAAACTCCTGGGACCAAAAGGGCCAACAGAAAGAGGCACCCGGCAATATAGATTTTCTTGTGCTCGAATAATGAATCAACAAGACTGGCAGGGACTTCAAATATGGATTTGCCTGAAGCAAATGAAGTCAATGAAGCCATCAAAAGCCCGAAGGTGAAGGTGATTACGAATGCAAAAATGATCCCGATTGCCGCGAAGAGACCCAGGTACTGCACTGGCTCAGTGTTGATCCATAAAAGGCTCATAAAGCCAATACCTGTGGTAATTGATGTCAAGACAGTGGGAATCCATACGACCTGAACTGCCGACAGAAGCTGTTCCTTTTTACCTTGATGGCCAGTCTTTTTGATGGCGTTCATGAGGTGTACCGCATCGGACATGGAGACAAAAAACAGAATAGGTGGAATTAAGGAGCTTAATAAGTTGATTTTAATACCCAGCATGCCCATAAGCCCAAACATCCACACGATGGAAAGTAAACTGATAAAAAAGGGTAGCAGGGCAAATTTGATATTCCTGAAAATGAGCAACAATAAGCCAAAGCTCAGTAGCAGTGAGCCACCAAGAAACTTTCCAAAATCATCTTTGATGTATCGTACAAAAACACCTGAAGCACTCAGTTTACCAACCAGGCGAATTTCTTGCAAACCCAACTTGGAGGCAGAATGCTCAATGCTTGAAAGCAGCGCCTCGCTACGTACCGGATCATCAAAATGTGCATGATTGAGATAGATGCTGAGTGCATCACCAGATCTGCTGAACGCAGAACTGTAGAACTCATTCCCAAATATCCGAATACTATCTTGACGGTACTTTGCAGGGCGATCTGTATGAAGCAGGGGGAAAACTACCAGACCTGTAGGGCTTTTGACCACATGCTGTAGTGAAAGTGGCGAATAGACACGAATTACATCCTTGACATCACTCAGGGATTCCTCAAAAGCTACTGCCTTTGCTAAAAATGAAGAGTCAAAAACCGATCTTTCATTCTGGAGTATGATATGTAAAAAGTCATTATCGTATCCAAACTGCGCCACATGCTCCTTATACTGCATGCTTTCAGGGTGATTTTTTGGGAAAAACTTCTCAAACTCAAAATCAAATTCAAGTTGGCCTAGATTCCACCCAAAAACCAGTGTTATGATCAGCACAGATCCGCCTACGAGGAATCGACCGGATTTTGTAAGTTGCCATCCTACGTATTTTGAGAGTAAACCTGTTCGAAATTTTTGCTGATCTGCGGGCACCTAGTGTTTTTAAGGATTTTAGATACAAGTTGGGGAATCCTACTCAAAAAGTGTTTCCTGCTTCTCAGGGATACCTTGTACTTTTGAAGTAAACTACTAACTGAATGCAACAATACCTCAATCTGATGCAACATATCCTTGATCATGGGTGTGAAAAAGGAGATCGCACCGGGACAGGGACGCTAAGCGTTTTTGGCTACCAGATGAGATTCGATTTAAGCGACGGGTTTCCATGCGTGACGACTAAAAAATTGCATTTAAGGTCAATCATACACGAGTTGCTTTGGTTTTTGCAAGGAGATCAAAATATTCGGTATTTGAAAGATAATGGAGTGTCGATTTGGGACGAATGGGCTGATGAATCCGGAAACTTGGGTCCGGTATACGGTGTGCAGTGGCGAAGCTGGGAAGCTCCTGATGGAAGAAAAATAGACCAAATTTTAAAGCTCATAGATGGCATTAAAAACAATCCGAACAGTCGCAGACATCTGGTAAGTGCATGGAATGTCGCTGATGTGGATGAGATGGCCCTGCCGCCGTGCCATACGATGTTTCAGTTTTATGTGGGAAATGGAAAATTGAGCTGTCAGCTGTATCAGCGAAGCGCGGATGTTTTTCTTGGTGTTCCCTTTAATATTGCTTCCTATGCACTCTTTACTTTAATGGTAGCGCAGGTATGCAAGTTGGAACCTGGAAATTTTGTGCATACACTTGGCGATGCTCATTTGTACTCCAATCATCTCGATCAGGCAAGATTACAGCTTTCGCGAGAGCCTCGCTCGCTACCTACTATGAAGATCAATCCAGAAATAGATGATATTTTTTCTTTTCATTATGAGGACTTTCAGTTGCTAGACTACCATCCCCACGCACATATTAAAGCTGCGGTGGCAGTGTAACTTTCTCTTGGAAAACTGGTCTTAATTTGAATGAAATAAGATGGCAGAAAGTAGTGGAATTTTTGATATGATTGGTCCGGTGATGATCGGTCCCTCGAGCTCACATACTGCCGGTGTTGTTCGAATTGGAAGAGTGGTTTATAAAATCCTGGCGGGTATTCCTGAAAAAGCGGACATCATATTTTATAATTCATTTGCCCGAACTTATGAAGGTCACGGGAGCAATCGTGCCATTCTTGCTGGCCTGATGGACTTCAAAACGGATGATAAACGAATAAAGGTCGCTCCAGACCTAACCAAAAATGCTGGACTGTCGTATACCTTCAGGTCTGTAGGTAGTGCATCCACTTTCCACCCTAATTCTGTGAGAATAAGCGCGTCATTAGGAGAACGAAAGGTGGAAATTCTGGGAGAAAGTAGGGGAGGTGGCGTGATACGCATCAAGAAAGTAAATGGTTTTGATGCAAATTTTACGGCCAACATGCACACGCTGATCATTGAAGCTGATGATGTGAAAGGAAGCATTGCATTTTTTACAGAGGTACTTTCTCAAGACGAATGCAATATTGCTACCATGACGGTCTCGAGAAAGGGTAAGAATGATTTGGCCTGCATGATTTTGGAGATGGACTCTGGTATTGATGATATTACATTACAATATTTAAAAAAGCGAAAGTGGGTGCATAAAGTCATCTACATTCCAGACATAGACAAGTAAAATGCGAAACCTACTACTCACCATTTTTTTATTTTCTTATTTCCTAGCCCTTTCTCAAGAAAAGAAAGTGCTCTCGTTAGAAGAGTGCATTGAGATCGCCATTGAAAACAATCTGAATGTGCGAGGAAGTGAGTTGAGTCTGCAGAATGCAAGAATCAATTATTCACAAGCAAAGGCTCAAAGACTACCCACGCTCAACGGTCAAGGGAACTATGGTTTTAATTGGGGTAGAAGTATTGACCCTAACACCAACGATTTTGTAAATCAGCGAATTAACTTTAATTCCATTGGCTTTAACAGTAGCACTCCTGTGCTACAAGGCATGCAAGTCACGAACGGAGTAAAGCAAGCAGGAGCCGATTTATTTGCTAGTGAATATGATCTTCAAAGAGCCAGAAACGATATCTCGCTTAATGTAGCTTCACTTTATTTGACTGTCATCCTAAACAAAGAGCTGGTTGAGAATGCCGAATTTCAATTAGAATCTGCGAAGCAACAGCTGGATCAAACAAAGAAGCTGGTGGCGTCTGGAGCGCTCCCCATTGCAAACGAATTGCAGCTAGAGAGTCAGGTTGCCACAAACGAGGTGACCTTGATCAACAATCAAAATGCGCTAGACTTAAGCCTATTGGACCTTAAACAAGCCTTGTTGCTTCCTCCTGGTGAAGAAATAGACCTTATCATTCCCGATGTGCAGATCGACGAAGATGATCTTCAGGATGTCAATCCGCTTTCGGTCTACAACTATGCGCTGGCAAATCAACCTGAGATCAAGGCCGCAGAGGAGCGAGTAAAGAGTGCTGATCTTGGATTAGCTATTGCAAAAGGAGCGATGATACCATCTTTGAGCCTGAATGGAACTTTCAATACGAACTATTCTGATGCTCAGGATCAGATTTTTAGACCAGACGGGGGTTTTGAGATTAGGACTAACACAACAAGTAATCTTACAATCCTTGATGATTCCTCTACTCCAGTAGCTAATCGACAGATCGGCGTAATTTCGCCTACAGGAACAATAGAAGACTACACTGTATTGGATCAGTGGGATGATAATTTGAGATACTCTGTTTCCCTTGGTCTTTTTGTACCCATACTTAATGGCTTTAACAATAGATCCAACTTACAGCGTGCCAAAGTCTCTGTACAACAGTCTGAATTAAATGCAATTGGTGAACGAAATGCATTATACCAAACAGTCGAGACTTCATACAGGAACGCATTGGCCACAAACCGTACTTACATAGCTTCACTAAAGCAGGTAGCCTCTCTAGAAGAAACCTACAGAGCAGTGGAGAATCAATACAACAATGGGGCAGCTAATTTTACTGATTACCAAGTAGCCGCAAATAACCTCTTTCAGGCACAATCCGACTTAAGTAGAGCAAAGTATGATTTTATCTTCCGCAAGAAGATCCTGGATTTCTATCTCGGTAAGTCACTGAGCTTTTAAAGGATATCAAACCTAATTCCTAACCAACAGACATGGCAAAAAAGAAAAAATCAAGTAACAAAATCCTTTACATCCTAGGAGGTATCATGCTCCTTGTGGTCCTATTGGCAATCATTGGCAACTCTACTGGTGCCATCGGCGGTAAGAAGCAGATAAAAGTGGAGGTAACCGAAGTGGAGAAAAATACCATTATTGAAAAAGTGAGTGCTTCCGGCCAGGTGCAGCCAGTAGTTGAGGTATCATTAAGTCCTGAGGTTTCCGGTGAAATCATAGAGATGGAAATTGAGGAGGGAGACAGTGTGAGTAAGGGTGACTTTCTGCTGCGTATCAGACCAGATAATTTTAGGTCTGCTTTTGAGATAGCACAGGCAAATCTCAATCAACAATTGGCTAACGAAGCACAAGCCAAAGCTTCTCAAGCAAGGGCAGCGGCCAATTTCGAGCGGGCAAGACAAGACTTCAACCGGCAGAAAAAGCTTTTTGAGGAAAAAGTAATATCTGAAGCAGACTACCAACTTGCGGAAGCAAATTTTAAGATTGCAGAGCAAGACTTTGAGTCCGCAAAGCAAAGTGTACGTGGAGCTGAGTACACTGTGAAAAGCTCTCGTGCCAATGTCGCTAATGCACAAGAGAATCTGCGATTGACAACCTTGAGAGCGCCTATGAGCGGGATTGTCTCCAAGCTTCCTGTAGAACTGGGCGAAACCGTTTTGGGGACTTCACAATTTCAAGGTACCGAAGTTATGAGAGTGGCAGATTTATCTAAAATGGAGGTGCAGGTAGATGTAAATGAAAACGATATCATCAAGATAAGTGTAGGAGATACCACGATCATTGATGTGGATTCTTATTCGTACTTGGATAAGACCTTTAAAGGAGTTGTAACACATATTGCCAATACTGCCAATGACAAAGTTTCAGCGGATGCAGTGACTGAATTTGGTGTTCGAATTCAAATTTTGAATCAGTCATATCAAGACCTGGTTGAGGATCAAGGATTAAAGTATCCATTTCGTCCAGGTATGACGGCCAGTGTAGATATTATAACCGAAGTGAGAAAAGATATTCTCACCGTGCCGCTCTCAGCAGTAACCACACGAGCCGAAAAAGAAAAGGATAAAAAGGGTGAAGAGGCTGAAAGTACCACTTCCTTAGATGAAGATACTCAGGAAGTCGTCTTTGTGCATAAGGCGGGCCAGGCAAAGAAAGTGGAAGTTTCTACTGGGATCAGCGACTTTGAGCGAATCGAGATCCTAACAGGCCTAGAGGAGGGAGATGAAGTAATCTCGGGCCCTTTTCTAGCGGTATCTAAAAGGCTGAAAGACGAAGATGGAGTAGAAGTCAAAGAGAAGGATAAGAAAAAGAAAGAGTCTGAGGATTGATTTTAAAATCAACTTTCTACGCCTTCTAAGCATGATGAATATGTAGTATGCAAAGTCGATTAAGTCTTTTTGTAGCTTTTCTACTCCTGATTCTTAGTGTTTTTAGTCAAGCCCACCGTCAGGCCTACGCAGATGGTAGAAAGGCTATTCAGCTAAAGAAGTTTGAAGCTGCAATAAACCACTTCAAGGAGGCCGTACGGCTTAGTCCACAGTACAAGGACGCCTGGTATTATTTGGCCAAAACCTATGACCATCTCGATCAACATGAGCTTGCCATCAATTCCTATCGGGAGCTGGAAAAATTCGCCCCTGATTACAATACAGCATTTTATTATGACATTGCCAAAGCATACATCGCCACGGATAACCTGAGGGCCGCTCGAATCTATATTAAGCGATATCTCAGCAAACTTCCTAAGGATGCAAAGTCCAGCAGTGCCATTCATTTGGGTATGAACCGCCTGAGATACATCGACATAAGTAATGAACTACGGGCAGCGGAAAGTAACACATCAGAGCCAACTCCAATTGAGGCCCTAAATAGTATATCCGGTGATTACATGCCTCAAGTCAATCCCACCGGTTCTAAAATGTACTTCACCAGTGTTCGCAAAGGCGGCATTGACTTTCAGGATGCCAATAGTGCACCGAATGATTGGGGTGAAGATATTTATGTTGCATCTCTCAAAAATGAGCAATGGAGCAGTCCTGAGCTTCTTCCTTCACCGATAAATACCAAAGCGAATGATTTCGGATCTGCCTTTGCAGGGGATGGCCAGACTATGGTCTTCGTTCGCTGCGACGCTCCGGATGGTCTGGGAAGTTGCGATTTATACATCACAGAGCTTGATGGTGACTCGTGGAGTACACCTGTAAATATGGGTAACGTGGTGAATACAAAAGATTGGGAAAGTCAGCCTACGATCAACACAGATGGCAATAAGATCATTTTCACCTCTCGTAGGCCCGGAGGTTACGGCGGAGCAGATCTCTACATGATTGAGAAGAATCATCTTGGCTTATGGGGCGTAGCGCAGAACTTAGGAAGCACAGTAAATACTCCTTTTAGCGAGAATAGTCCTTTTTTGGCTGCTGATGGTAAAACGCTTTATTACTCATCTTCCGGGCATCCTGGCATGGGTGGAGCAGATATCTTTTACACCCGTTTCGATCAAGGCAAGTGGATCACACCAAAGAATGTCGGTAAACCAATCAATTCGGAAGGGAATGATACCAATTTCAGTATTTCAGCGGCCGGAAACGCATACTATGCCTCCTCTAGGAGAGATCCTGAGAATTTTGACATTTACAAGGTAGTGCTACCGGATGCCCTGAAGCCTAAACCTACAATTATTGTACAGGGTACAGTCACAAATGCCAGTAGTGGAGAAGCACTTGGTGCACTACTGCTGATTGAAGATTTGAATTCTGGTGAATTGATCGCTTCCAATCGAAGCAACAACTTAAGTGGTGAGTATCTAGTGGTTTTACCTACAGGAAGAGACTACTCTGTTTCAGTCAGCGCAGATGGTTTTTTCTTCTATTCTCAGCGATTTGAATTACCACAGGATACAGTATACGCTGAGTTAACTAAGGATATATCCCTTGAGCCGATAAAGAAAGGAACCAAAGTAGTACTCAATAATATCTTTTTTGAAACCGGAAAAGCTGAGCTTAAGCCTATTAGCTATGTGGAGTTGAGTAAAGCTGTTTCACTTCTTCAGAATAATGGGAGCATGAAGATTGAAGTAGGTGGACATACAGATAATGTGGGTGCTGAAAGTACTAATCTGAGCCTTTCTCAGCGAAGAGCACAAGCAGTTGTAGATTACTTAGCGCTTGCAGGTATCGATTCATCAAGACTTTTGGCAAAAGGCTACGGTGAAACTCAACCTATCTCCGATAATGCTACAAAACAAGGCAGGGCCAGGAACCGGCGGACGGAGTTTACAATTGTCGCTTTTTGAATCTGAGTGGAAAGAAGTCTTTAGAGAGCTAGAAATTTTCCTCAATGATGTTGTTTAGAGATTCTTTCGTAAGCGGTTTATTTAGGAAAGTTCTAATGTGGTAGTTTTCTTGCGCTCTCAAGTGATCATCTGGATTGAGTGAGGTACTTAGCATTACGACGATCATGCTTTTTCTCAAGCCATCGTTTAGTTTTTGGTATCGATCTATAAACTGCCAGCCGTCCATGCCCGGCATATTGATATCCAGGAAAATTATATCGGGTTCCATGTAATCGGTAGCCTCTGGACGAAATAAGTAGTCCAGGGCCGCTTTAGCATCTAGAAAATCTATCGTGTGACTGCATAATTCACTCGTTTCAATAATTTTCCTATGAAGGAAATAATCAGCTGGATTATCGTCTATCAATAAGATGCAACCAATTTTTTTCATGCGGTTTGTCTTTGCTGAGCTGGCACTGTAAAGTAGAAAGTGCTTCCTTGCTCCAGGGCCGACTCTACCCAAATTTCACCACCGTGCATATTGGCAATTTTATAGCAATGAGACAACCCGATCCCCGAACCTTCATAGTCTGTGCGATTATGGAGCTGTTTGAAGATTTCGAAGATGGAATTTTGATGTTCTTCCGCTATACCGATTCCATTGTCGGAGACTGAAAAGCACCATATAGAATCTGAGTTTTTGGTCACGGAAATTTTGACCCTAGGATTGGAATCGGGTTTATGAAACTTTAGCGCATTGCTAATTAGGTTCTGCAACAAAAGTCTGAATTCCGTAGGATAAACAGTGAGTATGGGCAGCTTATCTTGTTCTACAATCGCATTTGACTCACGAATGTGTGTCTGCATATCGCCAAGGATTTCTGATACCATTACATTTATATCCACCTGAGAAAAATCACGTTCCTTACCCAGTCTTGAATAGTCTAAGAGTCCTTTGATCAAATTCGTCATACGATCAAGGGATGTATTGATGAATTGCATGTATTGCTGTCCTTCTTCATCAAACGAACTTGCATACTCTTCTTCAATGATCTTGATGAAACTGGAGACCGTTCTAATCGGCTCTTGCAAGTCATGCGAAGCAACGTAGGCAAACTGCTCCGTTTCTTTGACTTTGATCTTTAGTTCGTTTGCAAATTGCTGTTGCGTTTCTTGGGCTTTTTTCAATTGAGTAATATCTACGTGGCACCCTACCATGCGCACTGGCTCACCTTGACTATCCCATTCAATTACTTTTCCTCTGCAATAAACCCAAACAATGGAACCGTCCTTATGGAAATATCGCACCTCGTTATCGTAGGGAATCTGTCCTTTTGATCCAACATGGCGGGAAAAAACCTCAAAAACTCCAGGTAAATCTTCAGGATGAATGATTTTTTGCCATGCATCAGGGTGATTTTGAATCTCATCATCTTCATAGCCAAACATCTTTTTAAACATGGGGCTCATGTATTCATAATCCTGCTTGATGTACCAGTCCCAATAACCCGCTAGCGTACTATCAAGCACGTTATCAAAGATTAGTCCCAGCTCATCTACATGGCCTTTAAGCTGCTCAAGTGAAGGATGCTCAGGGAGCGATTGATTTAGAATAGACGTTGACATAGTTTGAAACGAAGCTGTCTAGTTGGGTATTGAGTTTACTTTGGTGGTTGGGTGCTTAGAGTAATAATTCCATGCACCGCCTTAGGTTAGTGAATCTAAGTACACTAAGCGCATATACGCAAGAAACAATACCATATAAATCAAAAAAAATCGTTGTTTGGAATAATTATCAAATGATAAAGAAGGCAGAATAAAAGGTTAGAAGACACAAAAAAACCCTTCAGATTTTTCTGAAGGGCTTTGATTGATTAAGAGGCGCTGAGCGGATTCGAACCGCTGTAAAAGGTTTTGCAGACCTCTGCCTAGCCACTCGGCCACAGCGCCAAACTTTCCAAAAAGTATAGCTTTAAGCAAGCTATATTGGTACACAAAAAGTAATACTACTTTTTACCTTTTTTCGGCGCATCTTCCATTTTATCCTTAAGTGCAGATAGCGCATCAAGATCTCCAAGCGTAGATTTTTCCACCTCCTGGTTGATCTTATTTAAGGTATTGCCTTTTTTACCAGCAGCTTTTTTGGAGCCGGCATCTTTCGGTTGCTCCGCTTCTTGGCTCCAGACCGCAGTGTGAGAAAGGACAATTCTCTTATCATCCTTGGAAAATTCCATTACTTTAAAATCAAGTACTTCTCCCTCTTTGGCTTTGGAACCATCTTCTTTTTTCAAGTTCTTGAGTAGTACGATTCCTTCAAGACCATATGGAAGCTCAAGTGTGGCTGACTTATCAGACATACTTGTGATTGTGCACTTATGAAGCGATCCTCTGGTGAAGACTGTTTCGAAAGTATCCCAAGGGTTTTCTTCAAGGTGCTTATGGCTAAGTGCCAACCTCCTGTTGTCAACATCTAGTTCCATGACCTGCACTTCCAGCTCGTCGCCCACTTTTACAAACTCCGAAGGATGCTTGATTTTTTTAGTCCATGACAAATCGGAAACGTGCACCAACCCGTCAATACCTTCTTCAAGCTCAATAAATAGACCAAAGTTGGTAAGGTTTCTTACCATCCCTTTGTGTTCCTCGCCTACAGCATATTTGGTAAGAACGTCCTGCTTCGTCCACGGATCTTCTGTAAGTTGCTTGATGCCACAGGACATTTTACGCTCTTCTCGGTCTATAGTAAGCACTACCGCTTCTATTTCATCACCTACTTTCAAGAAATCCGAAGGATTTCTTAAGTGTTGCGACCAGGACATTTCTGATACGTGAATCAAACCTTCCACGCCAGGTATAATTTCGAGGAATGCTCCATAATCAGCAACATTCACAATCCTACCTTTCACCTTAGAGCCAAGATCAATGTCTTTGCCTAGTGAATCCCAAGGATGATCTGTCAATTGCTTCATTCCTAGGGAAATGCGCTGCTTATTATCGTCGAAATCAAGGACTACTACATTCACTTTTTCATCTAAAGACAATACTTCTTCAGGATGATTGATACGACCCCAACTGATGTCTGTGATATGCAAAAGACCATCTACGCCTCCTAAGTCAATAAAGACACCAAAGTTGGTCATGTTCTTGATGACCCCTTCCAGTACCTGACCTTTTTCAAGGTTGTTAAGTATTTCTGCTTTTTGCTCTTCAAGATCCTTCTCGATCAAGACCTTGTGCGAGACAACTACGTTATCGTTGGTGTAATTGATTTTGACCACTTTCACTTCCATGGCCTTACCGACAAAAACGTCAAAATCACGGATTGGCTTCACATCAATTTGCGATCCTGGAAGGAAAGCTTCTACGCCATAAACGTCTACAATAAGACCCCCTTTAGTTCTCCGCTTTACAAAGCCTTCGATCACTTCGTCGTGATCCAGCGCTCCCTGAATGGATTCCCATGCCTTTACGATTTTGGCTTTCCTACGCGAAAGTACCAATTGACCATTGGCATTTTCCTGCTCTTCAATATAGACCTGTACTTCGTCTCCTGCTTTTAGATCCGGTGTATCTCTAAATTCTGATAAGGCTACCAGACCGTCCGATTTAAAACCAATATTTACGATGACTTCTCGATCAGTGATACCAACCACGGTCCCTGTAATTAGCTCCTTTTCGTTAATTTCCGTCAATGTGTTTTCGTAAAGCTGTTCCATGGCTTTACGATCAGCCTCGGAATACTCATCGTCGAATCCTCCTTCGGTTTCAAAATCGAAATCTCCTACCTCTTCAGTAGTTTCTTGAGGAGCCTCTGCCTTTTCTACCTCTTCCTTATTTTCTTCTACAGCCTCAACTGCTGTCGTTTTTTCGGGCTCGGCTTTCTCTGTATTATCTTCTTCGACTTCTTCCAAATCTGTAGACACTACTGTCGCATCTTCACTGGTGGTTGCTTCTGCTTCAGAGACCGCTTCTGCGTCATTCTGGTTTGGTGCTTGGGTGTCGCTTTCCTTGACATTGCTATCAGCGCCATCAGTAATTTGCTCCTCTACTTCCGGCTTTTGTGATTCTTCTTTTTTTGCCATATCGTGATTTGTCTCAAAAATTATTACACTACAAAACCTGAGACTTGGCTTAATAGCTTTTGTTTAAAAAATTCTGCTTTGCAGGCCGCTCTATTTCGAACGGAGCGCAAATTTAGAAGAAATGAATTTAGTATCACAGATATACCTTTAACTTTAGCTAAAGTCAAAACCAACATGAAAAAGATCCATCTTCTCTACTCCTTGGCAATAGTCTTATTTTCTTCCTGTGATACCACAGACACAAGTAGCGAAAGCTTGATCGCTGATATGGTTTTTTTTAATGGAAGTATATACACCATGGATGTTGAGATGCCGGTCGCTGAGGCAGTAGCTGTGAAGGCAGACACCATAATCTTCGTTGGAAAAGCGGACGGATTGAATTCCTACCTTGGCGAAAACACAAACAAGGTGGACCTTCAGGGAAAAACACTGATTCCTGGATTTGTGGAGGGTCATGCACACATTATGGGTATTGGCTATAACCTGCTTAATGTGGATCTGAGAAAAGCCAGGAATTATGAAGAAATGATTGAAATGGTAGCTGCTAGGGCTGACGAAACGCCAGAAGGTGAGTGGATCATTGGGAGAGGTTGGCATCAGGACAAATGGATGGAGAGACCCGAAATGGTACAGGGCTTCCCAACACATGACCAATTGAGTCAAGCGGTGCCCGATCACCCTGTATTTCTAAAGCATGCAAGTGGCCATGCGTCCATGGTAAACCAAAAAGCCATGGATTTGGCTGGTATAAATAGTGAGACAGCTCAGCCAGACGGAGGTGAGTTCTTTCAAACGGTGACCGGCCAACCTACAGGGCTCCTAAATGAAACTGCACAAGGACTTGTTGCCGACGTATTACCCCAAGAGACCAAAGAAAGGGATCAGCAGGCGCTGAATTTAGCACTAGAGGAGTGTTTTAAGTACGGCATCACAGGTCTCCATCAGGCAGGTAGTGGAAGTAAGCATATTCAATTGTTTAAAGACTTTGCAAAAAAGGGGGAGCTTAAGTTGCGGCTCTATGTAATGCTCAAGGGAACAGAAGACCAACTTCTTAAGACCTATTTTGAAGAGGGGATAGAAGAAGATTTGTTCAATAATCAGCTTACAATGAGATCTGTGAAGCTTTACGCAGATGGAGCCCTCGGTTCCCGCGGTGCATGGTTGCTAGAAGAATACAGCGATGCACCAGGTGTTCATGGCCACAACGTAATGTCGCTAGATTCTATTCGTGAGATCACTAAAAAAGCGCATCAGGCTGGTTTTCAGGTTTGTATTCATGCCATTGGCGACCGTGCCAACCGTGAAGTTCTGGATATTTACGAGGATACTTTTACCCAGCATTCAGAAAAGGCACCAGATGATCACAGATTCAGAATAGAACATGCGCAGCATTTTCACCCTGATGACATTCCTCGGTTTGTAGAGCTTGGCGTGATTCCTTCGATGCAAGCCATCCATATGTCTTCTGATCGGCCCTGGGCTATTGCTCGCCTAGGTGTGCGGCGCATTGAATGGGGGGCCTACATGTGGCAAACTTTGCTGCAATCTGGTGCCAGGATCGTAAATGGAACGGATGCTCCTGTGGAGCCTGTTTCTCCTATTGCTAGTTTTTACGCTTCTGTTACCCGTAAAACACTAAAAGGCTCTCCTGATGGAGGGTATGAACCTAGTGAAAAAATGACAAGAGAGCAGGCGTTGCGTTCTTACACACTCGATGCAGCCTACGCTGCGTTTAGAGACGATCGCAAAGGCAGCTTAGAAGTTGGAAAATGGGCTGATTTTACCTTATTGAATAGAGATATTATGACTATTCCTGAGGAAGAAATCTTAGGTACACAAGTAGCAATGACCATTATCGGCGGTGAAATCATATACACCATGGATGAACCTGAAAAGGATTCAAAATAGAAATTCGAAACCTGCCAAAGAAGGATTAATATTTAGCAGTGATTGTACAAAGAAATGTGTCCCTCAAGCCTTACAACACATTTGGGCTAAATGAAAACGCAGGTTTTCTGGGAATTATAAGCAGTGTAGATGATTTGGATGAGTTGTTTCTTTCAGGGCGCTTTAGATCGCAGAAGAAGCTGATTTTGGGTGGCGGATCAAATGTGCTATTCACCAGAGGATACACAGGCATTGTGGCAAAGAATGAAATCAAGGGAATAGATATTGTGTCACAGGATAACGAGAGTATCACTGTATCGGTAGGCGCAGGTGAAAACTGGCATCAGTTTGTGCTCTGGGCAGTGGAACATGGATACGGTGGTGTTGAAAATTTGTCCCTGATTCCGGGAACTGTGGGTGCAGCGCCGATACAAAATATCGGTGCTTATGGAGTAGAATTGAAGGAGGTTTTTCATTCCTTAGAGACATATGAGATCAAGTCTGGAAAACGCCTGACTTTTTTCAAGGAAGACTGCAAATTCGGTTACCGATCTTCTGTTTTCAAAGGAGAGCTTCGAGGAAAGTACGTAATCACAAAAGTCAATTTGAAACTCAAAAAATACCCCGACTTTAATATTTCGTATGGTGATATTCGAATCACGCTGGCACAAATGAAGGTGGAACCTTCAATTCAAAGCATTAGTCAGGCAGTGATCAATATCCGGCAATCCAAATTGCCAGACCCTCTGGAGATTGGAAATGCCGGAAGCTTTTTTAAAAATCCTGTGGTAGAGAAATTGCATTTTGAGGCCTTGGAAGCGCAATTTCCTGATGTGAAAAGCTACACCCAGAGTGATGGGTTAGTCAAGATTCCTGCAGGTTGGCTAATTGAAAAAGCAGGTTGGAAAGGTTATAAATGTGGTGATTACGGAGTAGATGAAAAGCAAGCGCTGGTGCTGGTAAATCTGGGAAATGCCAGGGGAAAAGACATATACAAACTGTCCACTCAGATTATGGAATCTGTGCAGCAGAAGTTTGGCATAGAGCTAGAGCGCGAGGTGAACATAATTTAGCCTTCGCTACACCAACTCAATTATAAGATCACTCTCGGTCTTACTTACTTTGGCATAGTTTCCACTTGTGAGCTTTTTGATGGCTTTGTCCCACTTTTTGTTTGAAAGTGCCGCTTGGATTTTTAGTTCATCCAGATTCATGTGTCCCTCATTGGATTCGAGTATTTGGAAAACACTCTTTTCATCTCCCGCAAGTTCCGCGCTTCTTGATTTGATTTCTGGTCGCATTTGAGGGAAGAACAGAACGTCCTGAATGGATTGTGAATTGGTCATGATCATGGTCAATCGGTCTATACCCAGGCCGACCCCTGCGGTGGGAGGCATACCAAACTCTAGCGAACGCAGAAAGTCTTCATCCAAAGTCATCGCTTCATCGTCACCTCTTTTTCCTAACTCTAGCTGTGCCTCAAATCTTTCTCTCTGGTCTACTGGATCATTAAGCTCGGAATAGGAATTCATGATTTCTTTTCCATTGCAGATCGCCTCAAAGCGCTCTACCAAGCCTTCTTTGCTTCTATGTTTCTTCGTAAGCGGCGACATCTCTACCGGGTAGTCAGTAATAAACGTAGGTTGTATTAGCAAGGGCTCACACTTTTCACCGAAGATTTCATCTATGATCTTGCCTTTGCCCATCGTTTCATCCAGCGGTACATTTAGGTCATTTGCAATTTTTCTTAGAGCATCTTCATTCATATCTGAGATGTCGACTCCTGTAAAGTGCTCGATTGCCTCAAACATGGTAAATCGCTTCCATGGTCGCTTAAAGTCAATTTGGTGTTCTCCTACTTGCACTTTGGTGTTTCCATGAAGATCCATCGCCACTTTCTCTATCATTTCCTCCATGGTATCCATCATCCAGTTGTAGTCTTTGTAGGCCACATAGAGTTCTACCTGCGTAAACTCAGGGTTATGAAAGCGGCTCATTCCTTCATTTCTGAAGTCCTTGGCAAATTCAAAAACTCCATCATATCCACCCACAATTAGGCGTTTTAGATATAGTTCATTTGCTATACGCAAGTACAGGGTCATATCCAGCGTATTGTGGTGTGTTTTGAAAGGCCTTGCAGCGGCTCCACCATACAGCGGCTGAAGGATAGGCGTCTCAACTTCTAGGTAGCCTTTACCGGATAGATAGCCGCGTATTGAGTTTACTAAAGCGGTTCGCTGTATAAACGTATCTCTTATCTCGGGATTCACAATTAAGTCCAGGTAGCGCTGACGATACCGCTGTTCAGGATCTGAGAAGGCATCATAGGTCTTTTTATTGCCCTCATCATCTATTGCTTCTTTTACTACTGGTAATGGTCGAAGAGACTTAGTAAGTAGTTTGAGTTGGGTTACATGTATGGATATCTCACCAACTTCTGTTTTAAACACATAGCCTTTAATGCCTACGATATCCCCAATGTCCATCTTCTTTTTAAAGACTTCATTGTAGAGTGTCTTGTCATCTTCAGGGCAGATATCATCTCTGCGTATGTAGATTTGAATTCTGCCTTTAGCATCTTGGATCTCTGCAAAAGAAGCTGACCCCATGATTCTGCGAGACATCAGTCGTCCTGCGAGGGATATATTTGAATAGTCGTCTGGTCGGCTTTCAAAATTCCTTTTAATATGCGCAGTATTGATGTTTACATCGAAGGACTCTGCTGGATACGGATCAATACCCATTTCCATTAGCTCTTCTCTCGATTTCCTACGTATAAGTTCTTGTTCGCTCAGTTGCATTAAATAGATCCTTTTGCTTCTTTTCTTCTTCTAAGTTCCTTTTTGATTAATGAAAACTCTCTGCCGACTTGTCCTGCGATGGAAGTGTTTTCTTCAGCCCTTCTAAATAGGTAGGGAAGCACTTTTTCCACCGGACCGTAAGGGACATATTTGGCAACATTGTATCCCATATCCGCTAGTTTAAAAGAGATATTATCGCTCATTCCTAAAAGCTGGGCGAATGATACTCTGGGATCATCTGGCGCGATGCCTGCCTCTTCCATTGCAGCTACAAGATCTTTACAGGAGGATTCATTGTGAGTTCCTGCACACAACCCCATGCTTTCAAGTCTATCAATGCAGAGTTTTATTGCTTTGTTATAGTCTTCATCCACTTTTTCCTTGGAAGTGTGAATTGGGGAAAGATAATCTTTCTCTTCTGCTCGATCTCTCTCTTTCTCCATGTAGGCACCACGAACCAGTTTTGCGCCGAGAAAATAGGAGCTTTCCTCTGCGTGGATCAGGGCTCTACTCAATCTTCCCAGCATATCGTGTCTATACATCTGGTAGGTATTGTAGATCACCGGCCGCTCCTGATTGTATTTCTCCATCATTCGGTACGCTACACCATCTATGAAATTTTGAAACCAAGATTCTTCGGCATCTATCATTAATTTCAATCCATTTTGGGCTACCTGCTTTGCAATTTCATTTACACGTTCCTCGCAGTAGTACAGCTTTGTTTTTTCCAGCTCGGTGAGCTTTTCACCGCTCTGTGCCTTGGTCATAATTTCGGTGGGACCCAAGCCGGAGAGCTTGATTACACAAAAAGAAATGTGATTTGTGGTGCTTGCAAAGTCAGTCACTCTTAGGGCCTCTCTTTTCACATTGTCATAGCCATCTTCATTCTTTAGCCCTTCTACTGAATAGTCAAGTATGGTGTAGACGTTTTCATTGCCCAACATCTCAATGGCGCTATCACAGTCCTTTATAGATTCTCCTCCACAAAACTGATTAAAAAGCGTTTTCTTAATGAGCCCTTTTATGGGGAGCTGTAGCCTAAGTGCAAGATTCGTAAGCC
>JBCCLV010000047.1:0-28937 GCA_039026695.1 Bacteroidota bacterium | reverse complement strand
AAGAAGCTTAAAGAAATAACACCAGAAATTCTACAATCTAATGGTCTTGCGGATAAGAAGGATGTTATTAAAATTTTGGGACGTGGAGAGATAAGTTCAGCCTTGAGCGTAACAGCACACAAATTTTCAAAGTCAGCGGAGGAAGCAATTGAGAAAGCTGGCGGTTCTACAGCAGTAGTTGGAAAATGAAAAAGTTCGTAGAGACCATAAGGAATATTTTCTCGATTGAAGAGCTTAGAACCAGAATTCTAAACACCATTGGTTTTCTAGTCATTTTTAGGATCGGAACCTTTGTCGTACTTCCTGGAGTTGACCCTAGTCAGCTCACATCGGCTTCTGGTATTTTCGGTTTTTTGGATACGATTTTAGGCGGCGCCTTTAGTAATGCCTCAGTTTTTGCTTTGGGCATCATGCCATATATCTCAGCATCAATTGTATTGCAATTAATGACTGTTGCGGTTCCGTATTTTCAAAAGCTGCAAAAGGAAGGTGACAGTGGAAGAAAGAAAATCAATCAACTTACGCGGGTGCTAACTATTGGTATCTGTGTGGCGCAAGGATTTAGCTATGTTTCTGCTGCTATCCCAGCGGAAGCTATCATCAGCAATACATTCTTTTTTAAAATATCATCCGTTGTAATCCTAACCTCTGGTACTATTTTCTGTATGTGGCTGGGCGAGAAGATTACCGATAAAGGCATTGGAAATGGTATTTCGATGTTGATCATGATTGGAATTATCTCTCGTTTCCCTGGAAGTATTGCTTCAGAGGCAATCACTAGAGGAATGAGTGAGTTGCTTTTGTTTGTACTTGAGATTGTTGCGCTATTTTTTGTAGTATTAGTCACGGTGGCTCTAGTGCAAGCCGTGAGAAGGGTTCCTGTGCAGTACGCCAAGCAAGTTGTCGGAAACAAAGTTTATGGTGGGCAAAGACAATACATTCCTTTGAAGGTAAACGCTTCAGGTGTGATGCCGATCATTTTTGCTCAGTCGATCATGTTTCTTCCTGCTATGTTAGCCGGTTTTTGGAGAGAAGATAGTGAAGTAGCCAACTACGTACTCACTACTTTTTCTGATCTGAAAACGTGGGAGTACAATGTCACCTTCGCAATTCTGATCATTGTATTTACATTCTTTTACACAGCAATTACCATTAACCCGACACAAATTGCTGATGATATGAAGAGGAATGGTGGGTTTGTGCCGGGTGTGAAGCCGGGCAAGCAGACCGCCGAGTTTTTAGACACCATACTGTCCCGGATAACATTACCAGGAGCGATATTTTTGGCCATTATTGCCATACTTCCTGCTTTCGCAATGATTGCTGGCGTAAATCAAGGGTTCGCACAATTCTATGGTGGTACTTCACTACTTATCATGGTAGGCGTGATTCTTGACACGCTACAGCAAATCGAGAGCTATTTGCTGATGAGACATTATGAAGGCATGATGAAGTCAGGCCGAGTAAAGGGGAGGACCCAAGCTGCATAATGGCAAAACAAGCATCAATAGAGCAAGATGGTACCATTGTGGAAGCATTATCAAATGCGATGTTTCGTGTGGAGCTGGAAAATGGCCATGAGGTCATTGCACATATCTCAGGAAAAATGAGAATGCATTACATCAAAATTTTACCTGGAGACAAAGTAAAGCTAGAGATGTCTCCTTACGATTTAACAAAAGGTAGGATCGTCTACCGTTACAAGTAGGGGCATACCAAAAAGAAGAATTTAGAAATGAAAGTAAAAGCATCCATAAAAAAAAGAAGTGCCGACTGTAAGGTCATTCGGCGTAAGGGAAAGCTTTATGTAATCAACAAGAAAAATCCCAAGTTTAAACAGAGGCAAGGATAGTTATGGCAAGAGTTGCTGGTGTAGATATTCCCGATAATAAGAGAGGCGAGATTGCGCTCACTTACATCTTTGGTATTGGAAAGGCCTCGGCCCAAAAAATACTGAATGAGGCAGGTGTCGATCTTAATAAGAAAGTCCAAGACTGGACAGATGATGAGGGAGGTAAAGTCCGAGGGATCATACGTGAACAATATAAAGTAGAGGGAGTACTCAAAGGTGAGGTTCAATTGAGCATTAAGCGCCTTCTAGACATTGGTTGTTACCGAGGTTTGAGGCACAGGCGCGGGCTTCCTGTGAGAGGTCAGCACACTAAAAATAATGCACGGACCAGAAAGGGTAAGAGAAAAACAGTTGCTAATAAGAAAAAAGCAGTTAAGTAAAATTTAGATGGCGCAGAAAAGAAAAGACAAGGCTAAAAAGCGAGTGGTTGCTGTTGCAGCTACTGGGCAGGCGCACATCAAGGCGTCTTTTAATAACATCATCATTTCCATGACAAACGACTCGGGCCAAGTCATTAGCTGGGCTTCTGCCGGTAAGATGGGTTTCCGTGGTTCGAAAAAGAATACGCCATATGCTGCACAGGTTGCTGCCCAACAATGTGCGCAAGCTGCTTATGATTTGGGATTGAGAAAGGTGGAAGTGTTTGTCAAAGGTCCGGGTTCGGGAAGAGAGTCGGCGATACGTACCATACAGAATGTGGGGATTGATGTAACCTTAATCAAGGATGTGACGCCTCTGCCTCATAATGGCTGCCGTCCTCCTAAGAGAAGAAGAGTTTAACCGAAAGATTTTAATAGGCATTTAGAGATGGCAAGATACACAGGTCCTAAGGCTAAGATTTCCAGAAAATTTGGCGAGCCAATCTTCGGCTCAAGTAAAGCTGCTCAGAAAAAGGCATATCCTCCCGGTCAGCACGGTAGAGGGCGAAGGAAAAAGCAGTCGGAATATGCGATACAGTTAGCAGAAAAGCAGAAAGTAAAATATACCTACGGTGTTTTGGAAAGACAGTTTGCTAACGTATTTGATAGGGCTTCCAGAAAGAGTGGGATCACAGGCGAGATTTTGTTGCAACTTTTGGAAGCGCGTCTGGATAATACAGTATATCGTTTGGGTATTTCTCCCACGAGAAGAGGTGCGCGTCAGTTGGTGTCGCACAAGCATATCACCGTCAATGGTGAAGTTGTGAATATTCCTTCTTATGCACTAAAGCCAAGTGATATTGTGGGTGTGAGAGAAAAGTCAAAGTCTTTGGAGTCCATCACTGACAGTTTAAAGTCAAATTCCAAGGGATATTCATGGCTGGAATGGGATTCACACAATATGACAGGGAAATACCTAAATGCACCCAGCCGTGAGGAGATACCGGAAAACATCAAGGAGCAATTGATTGTGGAATTGTACTCCAAGTAATAATCATTCATTAGATAAAAAAAAAGATATGTCGATCCTAGCATTTCAAATGCCGGAAAAGGTGGTAATGGACAAAGCCGATGATTTTCATGGTATGTTCACTTTCAAGCCATTAGAAAAAGGTTATGGTGTAACCGTTGGTAACGCTTTACGAAGAATTTTACTGTCTTCCCTAGAAGGCTATGCAATAACTGGTGTAAAGATACCGGGAGTCCTTCATGAGTTTTCAACTATTGAGGGAGTGGTAGAGGACGTAAGCGAGATGATTCTCAATTTGAAAATGGTGAGATTCAAGAAAATTGGGGAAGTCGCGGACAGTAGTATTACTTTGTCAGTCGCCAACATGACCAAATTAACCGCCGGTGATCTGGCAAAGGCAACTACATCTTTTGAGATACTAAATCCTGACCATGTTATTTGTAATCTTGATCAGTCTGCCAAATTTGAAATAGAGCTAAAGATTGAGAAAGGTCGAGGTTATGTAAGTGCAGATGAAAACAAGCCAGAAGAGCAAAACTTTGGTTTTATTTCAATTGATTCGATTTTCACCCCTATCAAAAACGTAAAGTACAGCGTTGAAAATACCAGGGTAGAACAGAAAACAGATTACGAGCAACTATCTCTCGATATTGAGACGGATGGATCAATTCATCCGGAGAATGCGCTAAAAGGTGCGGCTCATATCCTGATCCAACACTTTATGTTATTCTCAGATCAGAACATGATTCTGGAAACACAGGAAGCTGGTGAGCCGGAGCAAGTGGATGAAGAGTTGCTACACATGCGAAAGTTGCTTAAGACAAACCTTAATGACCTTGATCTTTCAGTACGAGCTTACAACTGTTTGAAGGCTGCCGATGTACGAACTTTAGGGGATTTAGTAGCGCTTGAGATTTCTGATATGATGAAGTTCAGAAATTTTGGCAAGAAGTCCCTAGCGGAGTTGGAGCAGCTTGTGAACGATAAAGGTCTTACTTTCGGGATGGATCTTGGCAAATACAAATTAGAGGAGGAATAGAAAGATGAGACACGGCAAGAAATTTAACCACCTGGGAAGGAAAACTGCTCATAGAGGAGCTATGCTTTCCAACATGGCGTCTTCTCTTATTATGCACAAGCGTATCAATACTACTGTTGCGAAAGCGAAAGCACTGAGGAAGTATATTGAGCCACTTTTAACTAAGTCCAAAACCGACAACACACACTCAAGAAGGGTTGTCTTTTCGTACCTGCAGGACAAAGAGAGCGTTACGGAGTTATTTAATAATGTCGCCTCACAGATAGCAAATCGTCCAGGTGGGTACACTAGAATTATCAAGACAGGAGCCAGACTTGGTGATAGTGCAGAAATGTGCATGATGGAACTGGTAGACTTTAATGAACTTCTTCTTAGTGACGAGGGCACTGGAAAGGCTAAGACAAGAAGGTCTAGACGTGGTGGGAAGTCTAAATCAAAGGTTGAGTCTGCTGAAAACAGTGGTGCAGTGGTAGATGCAGAGGTCATTGAAGAAACCCCAACCACAGAAACTGAAGAAACAGGAAAAGAAGCTGTTGCAGCAGAAGTAAGTAATGAAAATGCTGATACTGTAGATGAGGGGAAGGTGGAAAGTGAAGTAGTAGAGGAGGAATCAGCAAAAGAGGGTTCTCCTGAATCTTCCACTGAAACAAAAGACGATAAGCCTGAAGAGGACGAGGCTAAGAAGTAGCCAGACAAGAATATCAGAGTCCAAATTTTAACGCTCAATTAGAGTGTTTTCATCCTAACTTTTCAGCTTCTTGCTTCTCTCTGCTATAAGCACTTTCCAACTACTCAGGAGTGCTGGTTCTGCAAGTAGTAGTTCCTTGAAACTCTTAGCTTGTGCTGTCTCAAGTATTTCCGAGACGATCCTCACGGCTGTAATGGTTATATCCTCCCTGTACTTGCTTGCTACTCCATAATATTTCGCATACGCTTTAATTTGCTCCTTCATGTTGGCCTCTGCCTTTTGAGCTCCATATTTCTTAATATGGATGTAGGCCAATCTCAGATGAGCTTCATGACTAAAAAGTCGTGGTTTAAACGTGCATCTGCTAAATTGTGACTCATATTCATCATCTGTTAACTGAGAGTGATCCTTGGTTATCATAGAGCAAAATTGGTGTATTTGAGGACAGGAGCAAATAATGATACAACAGATTGAAAAATCCTTAAGACCTTTTCCACGTGGATTTCATCTTATCACTAGAGAAATTCTATCTTCTATTGATATATCTGGTTTGGAGGCGGGTTTTATTCAGGTATTTATTAAACACACTTCCGCTAGTCTTTCTATCAATGAAAATGCAGATCCAACTGTACGAGCTGATTTTGAAAGTCATTTCAATAAGTATGTTCCCGAAAATGCGCCCTACTATCTTCATGATTATGAAGGATCGGACGACATGCCTGCTCACATTAAAGCTAGTCTGCTGGGTGCATCGGTTACAGTGCCAATCACGCACGGTAAGCTGAATTTGGGTACTTGGCAAGGCATTTACTTAGGTGAACATAGAGACCATGGTGGTTCACGCAAGCTGGTTATTTCTGTGTTTTCCTAAATTAAACTTTCTTCGGAGGTTCTGCTTTTTGCTTTATTTCTTCTGCATCTTTCACTACAGTATTTCACGTCTTCCCAGCTCTTTTCCCATTTTTTGCGCCAGGTAAAAGGACGCCCGCATGTAACGCACGTTTTGGTAGGCAAATTTGGCTTTTTATGAGGCATCTAGGCGATTAGCTCTTTTTAAAAATCAACAAACTAATCAGTGGTAAAAGAAGGTATTTGATCCTCGCGAACATATGGATAGCTCTCCAAGAACTTTAGCTCATAGTAAGAATTTAATCCGGAAATCCCTGCAGCTTTAAGTGTTTCTAAGTTGATGTATCCTTTTTCATTTACTGCATTTTCGGAGATCACAATATGCTCTACGGAACCCACAATGAGTATTGTTCCATTTCTTTTTATTGGTATCTCCTCTTCAAACTTCATCCCGATCTTGAGCGTACTTTCCTTTACGAATGGTGCCTTGAATTCTGCGATATATTCTTCACTCAAAGCCATTTCTTCAAACTCTGACTGTGATCGATCTAGCTTTGCAGAGGTATAGTGAGCTTTTTCAATGATTTTTACATTGATCTGGTTGATAGTATAAATACCAGTTTCTTTTAAATTTTCGTAGGTGTGTCTTGGGACTTCACCAGTAGGACGTGTGATAAAACCCAGTAAAGCCGGATCACTTCCGAGATGTACTATGCTGCTAAAAATGGCTAGGTTTGTTTGCTCAAGACTTGAAATGGTGCCAATTAGATTTGCTGGCTTTATGCCTGTGATAGAATTAATAATATTCAGTCTTTTTTTTCTATCCAGACC
Organism: Bacteroidota bacterium; assembly: GCA_039026695.1. Taxonomy (GTDB): domain Bacteria; phylum Bacteroidota; class Bacteroidia; order Cytophagales; family Cyclobacteriaceae; genus Ekhidna. Next base: position 22,289 of record JBCCLV010000047.1, on the reverse strand, counting down.
GAGTATATCGTTTTTTGTCAAATGCATGCAAGTAGTACTAATACTCCCGAAGAATGTTTCTCGAATTGGGTGGCTGCAAATTTTAGATCCTTAGCAGTTTGAATTAAGCAAATCGTTTCCCCGCTCTAGTATGCTTGGCTAATATCCTTTTGCTTTCGGCCTTTACAGCTTCATTTTTTCGGTGACCCCAGATTTTTGTGCGTGCATGTTTTCCGCTTACCTGCAGGTCCACAATTGGACTCGGGTATGTTTTACCTACCTCTACTCCGGAGTAATCTCGATCTGCTGAACTCATCATCCATGGTTCATGAATGTATTTCTCCGGCACGTTACTCAATTCTGGCACCCATTTCTTGATGAACGTTCCGTTGGGATCATGGTCTTTGCCTTGCTTTACCGGATTGTAAATGCGTACGGTATTGATACCGGTAGTTCCGGCTTGCATTTGAAACTGCGGGTAGTGAATTCCGGGTTCGTAATCCAGGAACTGATTGGCGAGATGGTAAACACCATCTCGCCAATCTTGATCCAAATGATGACAGAGAAATGATACCATCATGGCACGCATTCTAAAATTGATCCAGCCAGTCTTTGTCACGCAGCGCATGCAGGCGTCGAACATAGGGAAACCTGTATTACCATCTTTCCATGCTTTAAGTTTTTCGGGATCACTTTCGTGAGGAAGCGACTCGTAGCCTCTATTGATGCACGTGTGTTCGTACTCGCACTCTTGTTCAAACTTTTGGATAAAGTGGCAATGCCATTTCAATCTGGTTAAAAACGCGCCAAAGGGTCTTTTATGTGAGGTAAAATTCTGGTGCTTTTTCACATGCTGGTAAGCTTGCTTTACACTTAGGTTGCCCCAGGCGATGTACGGAGAGATGCGGGCACAGGTGCTTCGACTCTCCGCAGGTTTGGAAATAAATTTGTTGTAATTGAAACCTCTTTCATTTGCAAAAGACTCAAGGTACTTCCAAGCATTCTGCTCTCCTGATGGCTGCAGCACTTCAGGGTATGTCTCCAAAGAAGATTTCAGCTCTTCAGGCAATGGAAAAGGATGTTTAAGAGGTTTGACCTTGCTCGCAGTGTAGGAGTTTTGGATTACGGGCTGGGCCATCGTAACAAACCAATTCTTGTCCCAGCCGTTTCTGTTTTTAATTCCCCTCAGGATCCCATCTCTGGCATACTCTTTCCATATCACCCCTTCGTCATGTAAATACTTAGCAACTTCCTTATCGCGATTCCAGCCTAGCTCAATTCCGGTTTCCTGATGCGAAAAGATATGTTGTATATTTTCCAACTTTAGCAAGTATTGAAAAATCTCGATTGCAGCTCCATAGAATATTTCAACTGAGCGATTATACTCCTTGAGCGATGAGTTTAGGTCAAGGAGAGAATGGAAAATAAACTGGTGGTGTCTGAGTGAAGCGTCCGGATGCGCTAGCATGGTGGGCTCAAAAATGTAAATTATGCGGTACGGTGAACCATCTTTTTCCGCAGCATGTAATGCCTCGTGATCTTGAATTCTCAGATCTCTCTTTAACCAAACTATATTCCCGGGTTCCTCTATCATAAATACTCAAAACCTATGTTGAGCCATGCAGTTAGGTTGACTCCAAAAAAAGCTGGATGAAGCTCCTGTATTTTTACAACAACGCGATAGTTGCGCTCAGCCTTTTCCTTCGGTGAGATAGTCTAAGACTGAGGGATTTTTATTTTCACTCAGACCCAGCCAGTTCATGGCAGATCGATGAAAGATGTTATCCAGGTCTTCTTGTGGGAGCTTCATCTCTGCGATTGACTTACCAATTTCAAGATCGCCGAGTGGAAAGGGATAATCAGATCCAAGACAAATTTTTTCTGATCCGATAAGCTCCATCACATATTTCAAATAGTGGGGATCATGGGTAATAGAATCGACCCAGAACTTACCCAGATAATCTCTGGGATTCACATCATTGTGCACAGCGACAAGATCAGGTCTACAGTGGAATCCATGTTCTAATCTCCCAATGGTTGCCAAAAGCGACCCTCCTGCATGTGCAAAGCAGACCCGGAGACGGGGATACCGCTCGAATACACCACCAAAAATCATGGAAGCTGCCGCTCTGGCCGTTTCTGCCGGCATTCCTACAAGCCAGGGAAGCCAATATTTGTCCATATACTCTTTACCCATCATCTCCCAAGGATGAACCAATACGGACATATTCAGGCTTTCACAGGCTTCAAAAAACTCGAAGAATCGAGGTTTGCTGAGGTTATGGTTGTTGATGTTGGACCCTATCTGTACGCCAGGCATGCCAAGGTCCTTGATTCGCTCAAGTTCTTTAATAGCCAAGTCCGGGTCTTGCATGGGTACTGTGCCAAGACCAATGTAGTGCTCAGGGTGTTCTGCTACTACCTCGGCTATATGGTCATTTAGATAAATGGATAACTCCAAGCAATCATGGGCATCTGCCCAATAGCTAAACATTACCGGGATGGTACAGATGACTTGTATCTGGGTATCAAATTTCTCATAGTCCTCAATTCGAAGTGCCGGATCCCAGCAATTTGACTGGATTTCACGAAAAAATTTGTCGCCTTTCATCATCCGTGCTGCATCCGGTTTGTGGTGCAGAAGATGGATAAAGTCGCCATACCCAAACTTTTCAGCAAAGTTGGGAATGTCGTGGGGCAAGATATGCGTATGCATATCAATTTTTTGTGGACTTGTATTTGGCATCAGAGCAAAGATACAGAGATTCTTTGCCACTATTGGGAGCAACGCTGCGAACTGATTAGTAAGATCCCAAAGACAAACTGTGGCTTAAACGCTAATCGAAAGCTGCTAGACCACTTTACAATACTCAATTGGCAGCTGAGGGAGGATTAAAGAACCCGCTGAATCTGCATGCTGCTGGCTTTGCTCAAGTGTTCAAACTTTCCGTCGTGGTAGCTGTAAAAGCTTAGCGCCATGATCAAAAACAGTCCGGTTCCATCGGGAATGATCCGATTATCAATGCTTACCATACCGGTCATAGGTTCCGTAGCAATTTTCAATAATGGAAGCATTGCACTTTCATAGGTGCCATACTTTCCGTGAAGATCCTTATTGATGGGCTCATAGCCCTGGCTGTGGTGGTCAAATTGATAGTCTGATAGTGCGATCAGTCGTGCAAGAATTTTGAAGTTAGTCGCCTCTTTTGGGCTCCTAAAGGTTTTTTCCGGGACAAATGCTGGAAAGTGCAAAATCACCTGACCTCTTTGAGAGCCTGCCTTCACAAAATACTTGGCTCCAAAGATCTCCTCGTAAGGGGCATTAGAGTTAAAGTCAAAACCATTTAGTAAATGCCCGTGCTTGCTTAGGAAAAGCGGCCGGGTGCCTGTCTCACCGTCTTCCAGTTTCGCCAGATTTCTGAATTTAGCAGTGAGTTTACCGCTTACATAAGTCTCACAGATTTCTGACATTCCGGTAGAAAGAGACTGTCTTAATGTTTTTGCCATCATTGAGGCAACGCCGAACTCCTTCTGATTTTTCCTTAGCTCCTTGTAGGAAGGCTTGGTTTTTACCTGAGAGGCCGTGGGTCCGCCTTTTCTTGCGACAATTTCTTTTTCGATCCCTTTAATTTTATATTTTCTGAATCCTTTTGGAATCTGCATGGCTTTACAATAAGGTTGGTTTCTTTATTCTTTAAGATTAAGGGTTTTGTACAATTGAAGCTGAAAGTAGTATTATTCCAAGCATAGGTTAAGGTAATTAATCGACCCGTAACAACAAATAATAATAAAGTTTCTCTTTAAAATCCTGACTACTTTATGCTGATTATGATGACGTTATCAAAATTTTTAATCAATAAGGTAAGCCAAGTAAGGCAATACGCTGTTTCAGCAAGAAATGGAATGATTCAGAATATCCTGCTAGTTGCGTTGCTGTCAGCTTGTGCCAAGGTAGATCAAACTTATTCCGAGCCTCTTTCGGAAATAGGGCCTTTAGGAGAGCAGGCGATGGTGGCCTCTGCGCATCCCCTTGCAACAAAAGTTGGGGTCGCGGTGCTGAAAGATGGGGGAAATGCGTTTGACGCGGCACTGGCAGTGAAATTTGCTTTGGCAGTCGTTTTTCCCAGGGCAGGAAATATCGGTGGAGGTGGATTTGCTTTATATCGTCTTTCTGATGGAAGTGTAGGGTCGTTGGACTTTAGAGAGAAAGCGCCAAAATCTGCGCAAGTACATATGTTTTTGGATGAACAGGGAAATGTGCTTCCTGAAAAAAGCATCATCGGCCATTTGGCGGCAGGTGTTCCGGGGACAGTAGATGGAATTCTAAGATTGCATGACTCATTGGGATCCCGATCTATTGGTGAGTTAATGGAGCCTGCTATTAGGATCGCGCAAGAAGGTTTCGCAATCACTCAAGACCAAGCTGATATATTCAATGAGAAACAGCAAGACTTGATTCGTGTCAACGGATCGGACTTTTTTATGGTGAAGCCTGGTGGCTGGCAGATGGGTGATTCAATTAAATTCCCTGAGTTGGGAGAGACGCTTCAATCTATTTCCTTTCATGGCCGAAGGGGATTTTATACAGGAAGGGTGGCTGAGATGATTGTAGCTGAGATGAATGGTGGAGATGGAAGGATCACTTTAGATGACTTAAAAAGTTATAAATCAAAATGGAGACAGCCGCTTGTGGGCAGTTATAAAGGGCATCAGATTATTTCTATGCCTCCACCATCCAGCGGGGGTATTGCGCTGTTGCAGTTGCTTCAAGGCGCTGAGTCATATCCTCTTGGGGAGATGCAACATAATAGCGGCCCTACCATACACTTGATGACGGAGCTCGAAAGAAGAGTTTATGCCGATCGTGCCACGCACCTTGGCGACCCAGATTTCTACGAAGTGCCGGTAGCAATGTTATTGGACCCAACCTACAATAAGACCCGCTTTGCTGATATTAAACCTGACCAAAAGACTGACTCGCAGTTGATCAAGGAAGGAAATGTAGAGATCATTGAAAGTGTAGAGACTACACACTTCTCAGTTGTCGATGCTTTTGGAAATGCGGTTGCCATCACCACAACGCTAAATTCATTTTTCGGCTGTAAAGTATACGTGCAAGGTGCTGGATTTTTTCTGAATAATGAGATGGATGACTTCAGCGCAAAGCCGGGTGCACCTAACCAATTTGGCCTGGTGGGCGGACTTGCCAATGCAATTGCTCCTGAGAAACGCATGCTCAGCAGCATGACACCTACCATTGTAGCAAAGGATGGTAGGCTCAAAATGGTAGTAGGAACTCCGGGTGGATCCACGATCATAACCTCCGTTTTCCAGACCATTCTCAATGTAATAGACCATGGTATGGGTATGCAGGACGCGGTAAATGCCACACGGGTACACAGTCAATGGCTACCAGATCGAATTTTGGTGGAAAAAAGATGGCTCCCGGCAGGTACGCTAGAAGAGCTAAAGACGCTTGGGCATACAATTGAATTTCGTAATTCTATGGGCAGAATGGACTGTATTCTAGTTAGGCCGGATGGCCGGCTGGAAGGAGGTTCTGACCATATGCGTGGGGATAATTACGCTGAAGGATTTTAGCCCAAAAAGTAATCTTGAGATAAAGTAATTATGCAAAAAAAATTCGTAGAAGTCCGGCAGCTCATGCGGGATAAAAACCCTATCCTTTTAAAATGGCTACCTGGATTTGTTGTTAGCTGGGTAGAAAAGATCATCCATCAGCGGGAGGTCAATGAATTTATGGAGTTGCATGGTGAAAGTGATCTATACACATTTTGCGAAGAGGCCCTCAAACAGTTTAACCTACACTTCAAACTAAATGGTCTGGAGCACATCCCTTCTTTTCCGGAGCGTGTGATTTTTGCTTCAAATCATCCCCTAGGGGGCATGGACGCCCTTTCCATTATTCATCTCTTAAAAGACGTACGCCCAGACATAAAATTCATCGTAAATGATCTACTTATGGCTTTAAAAAACCTAAACGAGCGTTTTATCGGCATAAATAAAGTGGGCAAAAGCGCTGTGGCTTCTTTGCAAAAGGTGGAGCAGCAATTCGCCGAAGGCACCGCCACTTTTATTTTCCCAGCAGGCCTGGTAAGCAGAAAAATAGATGGACAGATCATGGACCTTGAGTGGAAGAAAACCTTCGTGAGTAAGGCAAGGAAATATGGACTCCCTGTAGTTCCAGTGCATATAGGAGGTGGATTGACCAATCGATTTTATAGTTTAGCCAACTTGCGAAAGAAGCTCGGAATCAAAGCCAACATTGAGATGTTTTTTTTGGTAGATGAGCTATTCAAACAAAAAGATTTGGAAATAGAGATCAACATCGGTAAAGCAGTGGCTCCTGCCACATTCGATAAGTCTAAGAGCGATAAAGAATGGGCAGTTTGGATGAAAGCACTTGTGTATGATCTTCCGAAAAATTAAGGGCTTGTGAGAAAGCAAGAACAAATCATTGCTCCTGTTGCTAAACAACTTATTGAAGCTGAGCTGACCGAGGATCGTTTTGTAAGAAATACGAATAAGGCAGGGAACAAAATCTACATTGTAAACCACCATAACTCGCCAAATACGATGCGAGAAATCGGCAGGCTAAGAGAAGAGTCTTTTAGGGCTGCTGGGGGTGGTACAGGACAGTCACTAGATATCGATGAAGCAGATACCAGGGCACGATGTTACGAGCAACTGATTGTGTACAGCCCTGAGGGGCGTGAAATCGTTGGGGGTTATCGTTTTATCACGGGTAAAATGGCCCAAAATCCTGAGACTGGTCATTTTGATCTATCAACGGCGCACTACTTCGATTTTACGGATCAGATGAATGCTGACTATCTTCCTCACTCGATCGAGCTAGGAAGATCCTGGGTACAACCGTCATATCAGCCTGCGCAGAATCCGCGAAAGGGTGTCTTTGCGCTGATGAATATTTGGGACGGTTTAGGATCCCTGGTACTGAAGTACCCTGATACCAAATACCTTTTCGGAAAAGTGACTATGTATACCCACTATCACAAGGAAGCAAGAGACTTGCTCCTTTCTTTCATGCGGCATTACTTTCCAAACCGACCCGATCTCTGCGTTCCTAAAGCCGAGCTGGAGGCCACGCATGACAGCACCCTTTTTAATACCCTTTTTAATTCTGAAATGAATTACGAAGAGGGCTTTAAGCTGCTAAATAAACTACTAAAAGAACGCGGCGAGTATGTGCCCCCATTGATTAATATTTATATGGGGCTATCCAAGACTATGATCACATTTGGCACAGCACAAAACCCGGATTTTGGAGACGTAGAAGAGACAGGTATTCTGGTTGCAATTGATGACATCCATCAAGAAGTAAAGGATAGACACATCCACTATACCTAGCCCACCTTATCTTCTGATAAATCAATTAAGTACTCATACTGCGGCTATCGCACTGTTGGTAGCAGTGTGTACTCGGGAAAATTTCCAAAAAGCCGGTCACCTTTGGCGGAGTTTGTAACCGCTTCCACCAAGTATTTTCCCCCAACAAAACACCCTTTCCAAGACTCTCCTAGTCCACCGAAGGTAGCTTCTTTATCACCCCTTGACTTTGGCGCATTAATTCCAGTTTTGTAACCCCTCAGCTGGGATGCAATCTCGCTTGCTTCCACAGGATTATCGCAGGCAATCGAGGATACCAGCGCGCCATTGGAAACGTTCATTTCGGAGACCAGTTCCTCTTTGCTATCTACCAAAATGATGCTATCTAATGGTCCAAATGGTTCATTGTGATACAGTGTGGCATTTTTGGGAAGATTAAGCAGCGAAGTAGGAGCAAAATAGGCCGAAGTATCTTGATGCGGCAGAAAGTTGTTCTCATCCAATTCTCCCTGATATATAGAAACCGCGCCTTTCCCTAAGGCGTCATTAAACATGACATTGATATCGCTAACTTTGCGGGAATTTATCAGTGGACCAAAGTCGTAATTCGGGAGCTCACTTTCGCCTTTTTCAACCAGTAGCGGATTCCCAAAGTGCAGCGACTTTAGTACCGGTAAATACATGTCGAGGAACTTAGGAAAAAGAGATCTCTGCACGATGAACCGCACGTATGCCGTGCATCGCTGCTTGCCGTACTTGAATCCTGATTTGATCTGCTTAGCCAGTAAATCCCAGTCTGAGAATTTCCATACACCATAAGAGTTGATGCCTTCCATTTCCAGCATGTAGCGTTTGCTTTTGTTGAACAGGGAATTGGCAATGGCACGACCATTACTCTTCCCACCTACATAGGATAAACAATCTACTGAGTCATGCGCTACAAGCGCTTCACTTAGCACTCCTCCGGATCCACTTATTAAAGAAACGGGAAGGCCATGCCTTTTGGCAATTGCAAAGCACAGCGTCAAGGACCAAAGGCCACCGTCAGAAGGTGTTTTCGCGATTACGGTATTTCCAGCAAGCACCTGCACCAGACAGGCATGTACCAAAACAGAGAGTGGGTAATTCCAAGAGGCAATATTGGAGATCACACCCAAAGGGGTTCGATCTTCCATCATGGATTCAATGTTTTCTATATACCATTTTACACCTTCGATACATCTTTCTACTCCGTCTAGGGATTGCAGGTATGGCTTACCAATTTCCCAAATCAAAATATGAGCCAGCAGTTCTTTGTTGGCTTCTATTTCATCGATTGTAGATGAAACCAGCTCCTTTCTCTTATCTAGATCTACTTTTTTCCACTCTTTGAATTCTGTGGCACAGTGCTCTACTGCCTCCTGTCCGTCTTGCGCTTTTAGCATGGGATAGTAGCCCAGGAGCGTGCCATCTACGCTAGAATTGAATGGTTTAAGATTGCCCTCGTTTTTCCACTCGCCCTCTACCAGGTTAAGGGTGTCTCCATTTTCGTTAAAGGCTTCAGGGCATTTTTCTTTGAGTGCTGCGGTCAGGTTTTTCCATTCAGCCGGGGCATATATTTCTTTGGGCATGTAGTTTGGGTTTCAGAATTAACAGAGGGTAGGATTGATTGTTTTGGGTGAGTTGCAGTCTCAACCCCTCTAAAGTGCGATGAGCAGGGCTACATATTGGTTTTCATTTTGCTGGTGAAACAGGGTTTCTTTTCTGAGATTATTGAGGCAGATCAGTTAATATTTGAGAACGTGAATAGGCTAAAAGACAGGATACTTCACTGTGTAGCATCTTTTGAAATTGATTTGTGCTTTAGTGGCAAAAAGCTGGAATGTTGATCCTTGTTTTTTGACTTTATCGTTGCATATCCCAGGTTCGCTTTACTTTGAAGTGGGTATCATTCAAAATTTGAACTTTGAAGCTTATTAGTACTTTGCTAGGTATGGTGATTTGTTTTTTGGTTTGGGGACAAAACCAATCAATAAAGCAAGAACCACAAAGACTCGATTCGCTGCTGGTTTATGCCAATCGACTCATTTCAAGTGATCCTAATTTGGCCGTCGACACGGCCAAGTATGTACAAAACCAATCCATCAGACTTGGAATCGATAGCATAGAAGCAAATAGCCTAAGAGTCATAGGTAGAGTATTCTCAGCCACAAATCGATTTGACTCGGCCCTGTTCTATTTCATGAACGCAAAAGATCGCTATGAAAGTCAAGGCAACAGAACGCATACTGCCATCATCGACATGGAGATTGGTATTATATATCGCCAAAAAGGAGAGTACAGTAAGGCAATGGACTGCTACTTGCGGGCGGAAACAGTATTTAAAGAAGATAAAAATAAAGTTAGACTTGGAGAGCTTTACAGGAGCATGGCGATCATCAAGTCAAGAGAGAACAAACTCAAAGAGGCACTTCAATATTATTTGCTGTCAGAAAAATACGCTGCGCAAATTCAATCATTTTCCGAACTAGCAGCTATCCAAAACGGCATAAGTAGAATCTTCAATAAGCAAGCTCGATACGACAAGTCTTTGCAATATCTGCGCAAAGCACTAGCAACCTATCAAAAGATCGGTCATAAAATGGGCGAGGCAAGCGTCTATACAAACATGGGTGATCTTTATCTTTTTTTGAAAGAATACGACAGTGTCATTTATTATTCTAATCTATCTATCTCAAATAAATCTCCTACTAATTACAGAGGGCTTGCTATACCTGAGTATAACAAAGGGTTGGCCTTCCTAGAATTGGGTCAAACAGATTCTGCAGCTTCTTCTTTTCGTAGATCTGAGTACTTATTTGATACTGCAGGAGATAAAAAATCCGTCATTTACCCAAAGACTGGGCTGATTGAGCTTTACCGCAAAGAAGGAGAATTCGCATATGCATTGGAAGAAGCCGAAAAGACATTACAAGATGCGCTCTCGGTACAAGCTGCCGATGCAATTAGAAACCTCTACAGCACGCTTTCCGATATTCATTTTTCACTAGGGAACTACAAAGAAGCATTCCTGAACCAAGATAAATTCCATGCTTTGAGCGACAGTCTTTTGAATGAAGAAACCTCAAGGCAGTTATTGGAACTGGAAACCAGGTATGAGACAGAAAAAAAGGAACAACAGATTCTAAGCCTGGAACAGGAAGCTAAAATCTCGAAATTACAAATTACCCAACAGCGATTCTTCACAATCGCTTCGCTCTCTTTCATCGCCATCTTAGCTATGGGTGCAGTTACGTTTTACAGAAATCGTCAGTTGAAATTGACGAAACAGAAACTTACTGCAGAGCAGCGTTTGCTAAGATCTCAAATGAATCCGCATTTTTTATTCAACGCGCTATCTTCTGTACATAGCTACATCTATGAAGGAGATAAGAAAAGAGCAGCTGAATATCTGAGTGTTTTCAGCGAGTTGTCTCGTGATATATTGGATCAATCGGCACAAGAGTTTATTTCATTAGAGAGAGAGCTTAGCACGCTCACTAACTACCTTGAACTACAACAAACAAGATTTCCCGACCTTAATTATCAGATCAACACTGAAAACATAGATACTGAAAGCATTCTGGTACCACCAATACTCATGCAGCCTTTTGTTGAAAACTCTATTGAACATGGCTTCAAAGGAGAGAAGGGCGGAAACATTGAGATTAATTTGTCAGACTTAGACCAAAAATTATGTGTTGAAATACTGGATGACGGCCATGGGTTTAGTTCAAAGCCAATTTCGAATCATACATCTAAAGCAATCAATATTACACGAGAGCGATTGCTGCTATTGTACAAGAAAGACGCCTACTTTACACTTACTGTAAAAGACAGGGCGAATCAAAAAGGAGTGGTTGTGAAAATTGAAATTCCAATGAAAAGGCTGGTATGACACGCATTTATGTAGTAGAGGACGAAGAGCGGTCTTTGAAAACGGTATTGTCCATGCTAGCAGATTTACCTGTGGAGGTGGTTGGATATGCATCCGAGATCGAGGAAGCCTTCAGAGCCATCATTAGCAAGCAACCCGATCTGGTTTTTTTAGACGTTGAGGTGGGTCAGCGTACTTCTTTTGAGCTACTTGAAAAATTTGATCAGATTCCTTTCAAAGTAGTGTTTATTACAGCCCATCAGAAATATGCCTACGATGCGTTCAGATTTAGCGCACTGGATTTTTTGCTGAAACCGGTCAGTTTTTCAGCACTTGAAAAAGTAGTTGAAGCATCTTCAAAGGAAATAGGTAGTTCATTGCTTTCAGTGCAAGCTCTACAGCACAACCTCATCAGTTCTCCAGAACAGCAAAAGCTTATTCTTCGCACACAAGACAAGATTCAGGTACTTTCCATTCGGGACATTATTCGTTGTGAATCGGATATGAGTTATACGATCTTTTTTACGAGTCAGGAGAAAATAGTGGTTTCAAAAACGCTTGGCTACTATGAGGAACTGCTAAGTAAGCATGGGTTCTATAGAGTTCACAAGTCCCATCTTATCAACCTTTCGCATGTGGTAAAGATCCATCGAGCAGATGGTGGTGAGGTAGAGCTTACAGACGGGAGTCGAATTGGTATTGCCCAACGAAAACACGAGGATTTTCTAACAAGATTGGGTCAGCTTGGCCTGAGTTGATCAGTCTTTAAAGTTATAATATCGTTCAGCAAGGGGATGCTGGCGTATATTAAACTAGCCAGAATCCGAGCCGATCCCACTGCAATTTGCTTTCAAAAATTGCTTCATGACTAGATTACTTCTTGCCTTATCTATGGTGTTCATCGTAGCTTATAGCAACTCACAAACGCTTACAGAACTCCAGACTTTTCGTGGGAATGACACACCAAATGGCAGTGGATTCTCAGATAATTTCGGAAGGGAAATTGACATTAGCGGGAATATTGCTGTGATTGGCGCGCCTAATCACAATGAAAACAGAGGAGCCGTATATGTTTTTGAACTGAATGGAAGCAACCAATGGATTGAGCTAGCTAAACTTACTGCGAGTGATGCTGCTATAGGAAATTTGTTTGGATCCTCAGTTGCCATAGTGGGTGACGTAATTGTAGCTGGGAACGGATCCATAGAGTTTGCAGACCAGGGAGCCTATATTTTTGAGAGGCCCGGTTCGGGATGGGTCAATGCTACTGAGACCATCAAATTGAACACACCCGCCTCGACAAATTCCTCTAATACATCTGCTTTTGGGTTTAGAGTGGATATAAATGGAAGTGGATCTGAGATTTTAGTTGGAGCTCCTTACGAAGACAATGGTGCAATTCAGAGTGGAGGTAGAATTTATGTTTATGAAAAGTCAGGCGCTTCTTGGAGCACAGCCTTTGTTCGCGCTGAGTTGACTACAACCAACGTAGGAAATGGCGATTTGATCGGCTATTCAGCAGTCTTTGGTGACAACTTCATTGTTACCGGCGCATTGACAGGTTCGAGTGCTGGAACACTTCATGTCTTTGAAATACCTGCGAGTGGAACATGGGCAAATGCTACCACAGAGGATATCATTCTCTTTGGATCAGACAGAACGACTAGCAGCAACCTTGGCGCGGAAGTGGCGACTAGCGGAGACAGGATTATTACAAATGGTGCTACGGACGGAACGGTAAGTAGAGATATGAATTTGTACTTCTTTGACCGTGAGTCAGCATTATGGTCTTCCCAGACAACTCAGAATGAGCAAGTATTAAGCAATATGCCATCCTACTTCCTATTTCAAGGTTATTCTTCTTTTCAGCCCTTTTCAGCGGATATTCAATCAAATCTATTTCTGATTGGGAATGGTTTGTCTTCTGGTCCGAATACCGCAAACAATGGCCCTTCTGGATCTGTATTTATTCTTAACCATGAAACAACAGACATTGAGGAAATTGATGGGCTTAATTATTCTCCAGATGGACTCTTTGGATCGGCTGTAGCGATCGATGGCAGCAAAGTACTCATATCTTCCCCCCAGGAAACATTGGGCGGAGTTGTTAGGTATTTTGACTATTCCTATGTTCAAACAACTTCACGGCAGCTTTGTGATGGAGGAAGTATCACTTTCGGAACGCAAACAATTACAAGTCCTGGAACTTATACAGCTTCATTTAATTCACAAGATTTACTGGATTCCTTAGTTACGCTTACAGTTACCGCGTCAGATTTAGCAATCAGTACTACTAAAACAGATAACATCTGTTTTGGGGAGTCAAATGGAGAGATTCAGGTAGGTGCGTCAGGTGGCATTACTCCTTATGAGTATAGTTTGGATGGTGTGACGTTCGTTCAATCGTCATCGTTTTCTTTTTTAGCAACTGGTACCTACACCGTCACTGTTCGAGACGCGAATGGTTGTGAGATTTCGGAAACGGTGGACATTGAAGAACCTAACCAAATTACGCTGGATCAAATTGCGATTACAGATGCGTTATGTAGTGGGGAAGCAAGTGGAATTATAGAAGTAAGTGCCAATGGCGGAACCGGTAGTATTGAATTTAAATTGGCACCAGGCAACTTTGATTATGAACCTTCTCCAATAAGCGCTTCACAAGGTTCTTATGTGATATTTGCCCGTGATGAGAACGGATGCGAAATACAGCTAACAAGCTTGATTAGTGTAGGTGGTCCCGAAGAGACGCTAACACCAACGATTGATACTGACCTCAACACAGTTTATGGTTCGGCAGTAACTGGAATTGTCATAGAACCAGATCCCTTATCTTCCGGAATAGATGAAGCGGAGGTTACACATTTTTTGATCTCTGAGTTTGATTTTGGACAAGTTTTTAAGAGCGATGGAATTACACCCATCGCAGAAGGTGAATTTATTACGGTTGCTGAAGCGCAAGCCGGACTGGTTTTTCAGCCAGAAGGTGCGTTTCAGCATTTTATAGCTGTATTTTCGGCTGCATCTGATCGCCAAGGCTGTGTTGGTGGCTCTCAAGTTGTTTCCTTAATTGATGTTGATAAAGCTCCCCTTACAGCCACCATGCCGGATCAAACGATAATCTATGGTGAAACCCCTGACTTGTCTGTACAGTACTCGGGTTTCGTGAATAGTGATGGTGAAGCAGATTTAAGTGCGACAATCACGGTTACCACTGACGTAATGGCAACTTCGTCAATAGGTACATATCCCATTAGGGTCTCAGGCTCTCTAGACGATAATTATGAAATAACCTACTTCGATGGAATCATCACAATTGAAAAAGCCTCGCTCTCAGCAACCGCCAATGATCAAACCATAATGTTTGGAGATGCTATGCCATCTTTAGATGGCACAATCGCAGGATTACGAAATAATGATAGTATATCGGCCTCTTATAGCACCACGGCTAGTTCCACCTCAGATGTAGGTACCTACCCTATAACCATAACACTGAATGACCCGGATTCCAGACTAGGCAATTATTCCACTACTTTAACAGATGGTACATTTACAATCAATAAAGCCGAACAGACCATTACCTTTCTAACCATCGTCGACATAGACCTGGCAAATGCGAACATGGTAACCCTGTCTGCGACAACAGATTCCGGCCTGCCCATTACCTATACCCTGGACGAAGGAGATGGGAGTATATCAGGGACGACCATAACGGTTAACTCCACCGGCAACTTCACGATTACAGCCTCTCAGTCGGGTAATTCTAATTTCAACGAAGCTACTTCAGTGTCCCAATCCTTTGCTGTTACCGACTCGAGAAAACAAGATCAAACGATCACTTTCAACGCGATTACTGATCAAACGTATGGAGATCAGGTCACTTTAGGGGCCACAGCCTCGAGCAATCTTGCAGTCACTTACACATTGGATGAAGGAGTAGGAACTATCACAAACGGAGTGCTTACCATTGAAGGAACAGGCACATATGAAGTCGAGGCCTCACAGGAGGGAGATAATACCTTCAATCCTGCTCCAAGTGTGACACAAACCTTCAATGCGACGAAAGCTACACTCACTGTCACAGCGGACGATCAGATGATCAATGAAGGAGATGTTATCCCTACCTTGACGATCACCTATTCAGGCTTCAAGCTTTCTGATGATGCAGCTAGCCTTGACGAGACACCATCGATCAGTACGACAGCAACAGCTCAAAGTGCAGCAGGAACATATCCGATCACTCTCTCTGGAGGAGAAGATGATCTGTACAACATTACCTTGGTGGATGGTAGTTTGACCATCGAGCGACTGCTGGGCAATAGCAAGCAGATGGGCATCAGTGTATACCCAAACCCTGCTACCACACAGCTAAGGATCGAGGGAAGTGCATACCATGAGATCAGGCTAATTAGCCTAGACGGGAAGGAGATTAAGAAAGCAGTGCAAGCAGAGGCGCTGGACTTATCGGAGCTCGATCAAGGCCAGTACATCATCCAACTATTCAAAGACCGAGAGGTGGTACACCAACAAAAGATCATCAAGCGCTAGCCAAGATTTGCAAAGGACACAAATACACAAAAAGTAAAAACTAAGGCAGGCAGAATCCCAGACAGCAGTTGTGAAGGGGTTTTGCAAATAGGCGGCTCTTCTTGGAGTCGCCTTTTTCGTTTGTATGTCTACCTTCAACGCTCATTACTCAGCTGTGCGCTCTTGTTTGTTTGAAAAGGAAAAAATGTATTTTAATCCTTACTTTGAAGGTGCTTCTGAAGTTTATGCGCGTTGTAGCCTTCTTTCTTTTCTTTTTGGTGATGCCCTTCGCTAATGGGCAGTCTGATAAACCTTTGATTAGAAAATTATTGCGTTTCGAAAAGGATGGGATGGCCGACTCTCTTTTTCAAACGCTGGGAAAAGTAGATTGGGACGATATTCAAGATGCTGAGACAGCACCTTACGAAGCTTACTTTAAGTATTTTGACAAAGAATTTGACCTGGCGAAGAAGGACTCAGTACTTAGAAAAACGATTGCGGCAGGCGAAGAGGTAGATGATCAGGTAATTGTAGCAAAAGCGAATCTCCGGTTAGGTAGACTCATGCGAAAATCAGGCCTTAATGACTCTACTGAATATTATTACCTAAGATCACTGGAAGCGATTGAGCAGTCTGATTCTAGTCAAACCATGAGCTATCAGACGCATACATGGGCCGAGATCCTTTACACGTTATCAGCATTTTACCATCGACGCAGTAGGTATGAAAAAGGAATTAACTACGGATTGAGTGCTGTGGTCAAGGCAAACGCCACTGATGACGATTACTTAAAACTCACAGCTAGCATAAACTTGAGCGCGATTTATGGCGAACTGGCATCTGAGGACAATATTCTGGGATCTGCCGACGATAGAAAGCGCTATAAAAAACGCTTGAAGGAGCATTCACTTCGGGCACTAGAGTTTGCTTCTCGCTTGCCTCACGAATCTGCCTCGGGATGGGCTTACCTGAACTATGCCACTTACTTGACCGAAGATGCTGACTGGGAAGGAGCATTTGATTACATAAAGCAGGCGATACAAATATTCGATACAAAGGAGTATTTGAGAGGTCAGGCACTTGCCTACGATCTGATGGGTAATTATTTCAGGAATGCTGAACGTGAAGACTCTGCTTTTTACTATTTACACAGAGCCTCGAGCTTCGCTGAGAAGTCAGGCACTCAAAACATTATCGCCGAAACAAGACTCAATCTTGGCTACCTTTCACTTTCTTCGAAAGACACAGCTACTGCTATTCTTTTACTAAAGAAGGTCTCTCAACTAGCTGAAGGCCATTTATTATTCCGGGAGGCCCTTCAAGCAAATCTGGCATTATCCAAAATTGCAGAAGCGCAAGGAAAGCCTTTCGAGGCGCTAGCTTATTTCAAGAAGTTTTCTGCCTTTCAGGACAGTGCAGTTAGTGAGAAAAACTATGCCCGAATTGAAAAGCTCCGAACTCAGTTTGAAACGGAAAAAAAGGAAGCCGAGATAAAAGAACTCACGGTACAAAATCAAATTCAGGAATTGCAAATCGATCAGAGAAATCTGTTGCTATGGATTGTGGGGATCGTATTCATTTCCATACTTACAATAGTTTACCTGATTTACAACCAAAACCTTGTTCGTAAAAAGAAGGAAGCCAATGACCTCAAGCAGAAATTGCTACGCGTCCAGTTGAACCCTCATTTCATGTTTAATTCATTGAACGCCATTCAAAACCTTGTTTATAAAGATGCAGACAAGCTAAAGACGGCAGATTACCTAGCTCGATTCTCACATCTTACGCGTCAGATTTTGGAATTAAATCAACATGATTTTATCTCGCTAGAGGATGAGGTTCGCTTCATAGAAAACTACCTTATCATACAACAAATTAGGTTCGACGAGCCCTTTGACTATGCTATTAATATAGCAGCTGAAGTCGATCTGGATGGCACCATGATACCTCCCATGATTACCCAGCCGTTTCTGGAAAATGCGATCGAACATGGCATCATAAACAAGCGATCGAAAGGAGAAATCAAGCTAAGAATAGCGGTGGGAGACACCCACTTGCACCTGGCCATAGAAGATAATGGAGTGGGTCGAAATGAAGCAGCTTTTGAGAAGCGAACCAAGAAACATCGTTCACTTGCTACACAGATCACACTTGATCGATTGGACAATCTGCAGGTGTCCTTCAGAAAACATGCGCTAATGACAATAGAGGACATCAGAAAAGCGGGTTTGATTATAGGTACCCGGGTAAAAATCGACCTTCCTTTGAAATTTGCGGAATGAGTATACGAACATTAGTAATAGACGATGAGTCGGCGTTCATAGGAAACCTGGAAAGTATTTTGCAATCAAGAGACAGTTCTCTGGAACTGGTAGGAGATGCCAGAAGTGTGGAAGAAGGACTTCAGAAGATAGATGAGCTGGAGCCTGAGCTGGTTTTTTTAGATATTCAGATGGAAGATGGGACCGGGTTTGACCTGCTTGACCGATGTGAGCGAAAAGATTTCAAAGTCATTTTTGTGACGGCATACGACCAGTATGCGATTGAAGCATTCCGCTTCAGCGCAGTAGATTATTTATTGAAACCTGTTGTTTCTACAGACCTATGGAGCTCGGTGGACCGTGCAGTCGCAAATATTGAAAAGTCAAGAGTGGAGCTGCAGATCAATGTCCTAATGGAGAATATCCATTCTCTTTCAAAGGAAAAGAAGAAGTTGGTACTAAGGGAAGCTGATGTATTGCATGTGGTACGACTCGAAGAGATCCTCTGGTGCGCTGCTGATGGAAGCTACACTGCCTTTCATTTAGAGGGGGGAACAAAAATTATCGTTTCTCAGCATTTGAAAGAGTTTGAGGAAATCCTGGATAAGAATGGGTTTTTCAGAGCCCATAGATCCTATCTGGTCAATGTCAATAAAATCAGAAAATTTGATAAACGCGAGGGTGGCATTGTCTACTTGGATGGAGGTTCTGCGTTGCCCGTCTCCGTCAGGAAAAAGGAAAAACTGCTTCAGATCCTGTCACACTTGCTGTAGGGAATACTTACCTCCAAGTGACACGACTTGGAGCATCATATTCGCTTTATAAATTCAGCGTCAGAAACGAGAGGTTTCGTTGTGAAGGTGATCCGGTAGATATTTTAGTGAGCTTGAAGCGAGAATACTCTGAAACGCTTACCTACATCATCCATACGCTTACAAAGGGAAAACTAACACTCATGAGTTCACCAGAATATTGTGACTTCTCCCTTTTCATATTGCATCAAAATTTTATGCCTTATGAAAAAAGTACTGTTGTCATTTCTGATTGCAAGCTGCATAATACTCACAAGTGGACGGTCACTCGCACAGGATACCTTCACACAAATGGCTCAGCCAAACCTTACAGCAGAAAATACCCAATACGTTCAACTGTATGACTGGAACGATGATGGAAATCTGGATTTATTTTATTCTGACCTTTCTCGGTTTGGCTATCGGTTAGGTTCTGCTAGTGGTACGTTTGGTTCATTCGTATCATTTGGCTCTTTCGACAGCCCAAGAGGGTTTGTATTTACTGATTACGACAATGATGGGTTAGATGATATTATTCTGGGGACAGCAGATGAGGACCGTGCACTGACAAACCTTGGCGATGGAACAGTGGACGATAATTCTGTTGGGGTTAATGGATTTACTATCAACCTTGATGTATCGGATTTCAACAAGGATGGTTTCATGGATGCTATTAGTACAAATGGTCAGGTGTATTTGAACACAGGTAATTCGTCCCCTCGGTTTGCCAGAATGACTTTCAGCCAGCAAAATTCTGTATCCATTCCGTCGGGATTCAATCCTGGAGATTATCATTTAGCAGACTTGGATAATGATGGTGACGATGATATTCTTGTGGCGAGTAGGGGTGGCCAAAACATAATTTTTGAAACAATTTCACTAACAGGGACCACCTTTAATTATAACACACTAAAATATAATTCATCTACTGGTGATACCCGAAGATTGGCCACTGCAGACTTTGATTTAGACGGCAATCTTGATATCGTAACCCTACAAAGAGGTCTGGGGCATAATATTTCATTCGGTAAGGGAGGATTACTAACTGATGAATTCACCAACTGGGAGGACGTCACACTTGTAGCCTTACCCACAATAAATTCAAGAGACGTAGAGATTTTTGATTTTAACTATGACGGATTACCAGATATCCTGATCAGTGGGGAGCTTGGTGAAGCTTATCTTTTGCGGAATAATGGTGCAAGGTCGTTTAGCCTCCAACAGTCATTTTCTATTTCAAATATTAACATTTTTGACGCAGCTATTGGAGATATAGATGGAAATGGCTCTCCTGATATTGTATTTGGAATCAATGGTACTGCCGATCAGGTTTGGCTGAATAATTTGGTTCCACCTACGGCTATGGTTAGTTCCTCAGAAAACGACCCAACAAGCAGCGATACTATTCAGGTAGACTTATCATTTGATCGGATGGTATCTGAACCTTCGGTGGAGGACTTTACTATCACCAATGCTTCCATATCGTCGATCTTGCCTAACATTAGCAATAGCTACACATTATCCACTACTGACTTGGTGACGTCTTTTATCAGCAATAGGGCATTCTTAACCAAGGACTTGAATGGTAATTTTGTGGCGAGTACTAGAAGCGGGTCCGTTTATGCGCTCAGTCTGTTTAGCCCCATCGGCGCATTTATTCAAACAATATATTCCTCATCAGTTCAAGCAGACTATGCTGGCGCAATTGATGACAATAATATTCTCTATTTCTTGGCTGAAATCTCCGGAGGTTTTGAGATACTACGATTTGATGCTAAAAGCAATTATTCACCTTTACCCAGTATACAGGTTTTGGGATATACCCCAGTCCGGGCCTCCCAATTGAATTCGGGTATGGCAATAGGTCCAAATGGAGAAATCGCCATATCAGCACTAGTTGGAAATAGTAGTAGAAGGCTTCTCGTGATTGATTCATCCGGAAATGTGTTAAGTGACACCAATGTTACGGATGGAGAATATCATTTTGCGAGCGATGGGAAGTTGCTCAATTGTAGAGGTTTATTTACAGGATCAAATCGGGGAGCACGCTTCCGAGTATATGATCCCGATAACAACTATGATAAAATCTTTGAGGTCGATTTGATTATAACGTCGAATATCGTTGATGCCGTGGCTTTTGATAAAGATGATCGAATTTACGTCACCCGAGAATCTACCACATCCGTTGATGTATGGCAATATCAGTACAACAGTCAGGCGATGACCATTGACTCGGTCAGATCAACCAAGCTACAAAATAGGGCGCTTAACGTATTCGAAGATCGATTTGGTATTGTAAATGCGCTCACATTTGACGGGCCTACTAATTTCATAGAAAAAGTAAGTTCATCAGGCTATCAACTTAATCTTTTACCTCAGCAAAGTGGTGTAGTTACTGTCCAATTGGAAGCTGGTTCCGTTCAGGATTCACTGGGGATAGAAAACCCTGAGTCAAATACTTTTTCAATTAACTATATTAATCCGGTTCCTTCGGTGAATATTTCTACATTATCCAATGGACCCGCAGCTGCTGAGTTGAATGTCACCATTGATTTTTCGGAGGTGGTTACCGGATTTGAGCTAGCTGATATTCAGGTAGCTAATGCTTCTTTATCAGATTTTACAGAAGTTAGTTCTGGTCAATCCTTCACGGTACTTGTTTCTCCCACTTCCAATGGTACACTCACCATAGATGTTCCTGCTGGTGTCGCAAGTGATACGGACTCCAATCCAAACAACGCTGCATCACAATTTTCTATTCTGGTGAGTTTACTTTCTGCGACCTTTAACGAAGACTTAGCCATTCCTTGCAGTGGAGGCACGGGAGCTATATCCTATACTGTGACGGGAGGTACAAGTCCTTATGATTTTCAGTGGCAAGGAACTGGATCGAATGGCCAGTTTATCACAGATTTTAACCTATTTACTTCCGCGGTAGCAGATGAACCATACACGGTTAATATTAGAGATGTGAATGGATACTTGATCACAGAGACATTTACCCTTGCCGAACCAGATGCAATAACCTTTACTGTTGTAGAAGAGAACAGTATTTGTGCTGGAAATGATACCGGTTCTATAACCATTTCAGCGCAAGGAGGTACAGGAAATTTGGAGTACACCATCGATGGAGGTACAAACTTCCAGCCTTCGAATGTCTTCACAGGATTGGAAGCAGGCGATTATGATGTTGGAGTTCGGGATGAAAACATGTGCTTGACCTTGCCGTACACGTCTATTGCAATCACGGAGCCTTCTCTACCTGGCGCCCCAACAGCTACATTCAACTCTTCCACTACTTATAGTGCTTCTGTGCAGATTGATCTTGCCGCAGCAGATGCTGAGACCAACTTTTATGCGGTAGGGTTTGGACAGGCAATTTCGGGAGGTACTTTATTTGAAGACGGTACACAAATCAATAGCGGAGATGTTATTTCCGTGAAGAACTCAGGTAATGTATTAGAGTTT
>JBCCLV010000046.1:0-29330 GCA_039026695.1 Bacteroidota bacterium | reverse complement strand
TTGAATATCAGGTAGAAAAGCCTTTATAATAATACTTAAGGTTTAAACTAATGTGAAAAATGGCAATTGGCTCCAACCTAGCAACAAAGACCCAAAACCAGAGCGTTGAGAGCCCTGCGCGTGCAGAACAAGTGTCTGTACACGATTCGATCCAGGAACAATCTCAAGAAAATGCCCCCGCAAACAGTTCCGTGAAGGAAGCACAGCAGTATTGTGTATTTAAAACTAGTAAGGAAGAGTATGCACTTTCGATAGACCAAATAAAGGAGGTGGTAAAATACAAAAAGCCTACCCCCGTGCCTCAGATGCCCAATTATATCATTGGGATGACCAATATCAGGGGTAATGTGTTTGGTATCTTGGACATAGAAAAGTATTTCAAGGTAGACCGAGATACTGCGCATAACTTTCTTTTGGTTTTAGACCATCAGGAATACAAAATGTCGATTGCTATTCCCGAAGTTCCAGACTCAATGATGATTGAGAATGATGAAATCGAGAATTTGAACGCCGCTACTTTAAGTACCAGTGAAGGTGCTAAGTTCATCAAGGGCGTGATCAAGAGAGATTCACGCATGATTATCGTCTTTGATATTGAGTCGATGATTTCGGATGAACATTTTACTGTAGTCGCTTAAAACTTACTACCAATACCGTGTTTGGCAATCTAACTATTCAGAAAAAGATGATCCTTTACGTACTGTGTACGGCATTGGTAATCTATCTAGTCACCTTGGGATATATAAGTTACAATTTCCGCACAAGCGCAATCAATGAAGCGGAAAAACTTGCCCAGTCTTATGCTAGAGAAAAAGCACTGGAAATCAAGTCGATCATTGATGAAGACATGGCAGTAGCCAGAATAATGGCCGCTGGTGTTCAAGACCTGAACGATCTTCCGGATGAAGAAAGAAATAAGCGACGAAAGGACTTTTTGGACAGGGTGCTCTTACTCTATCCGAAATACGATGCAACCTGGATGAATTGGCAGTATGAATTCATCAACAAAGAGTGGCAGTTTGATTACGGAAGGGAGCGATATAATTCCTACAGAAAAAATGATTCAATACTGTATTCTATTGAATTGGCCAACATGGACGGCAGCAAGGGCAGTTCTATCTACGAACAACTTAGGTCGGACGCGAGCGAAAAGGAGCTTCTAAGTGAGCCTTATTGGTACGAAAACTACAATTATGGAGGTAACTCGCAGGATTCTTTACTCGGCATATCTCCCATTGTACGCCTTGAAATTGAGGGAAGATTTGCTGGGCTTATCGGTACTGACATGTCGGTGGAGGATTTTCAGGAAATAGCAGTTGTTGACACTGCTTTCTATGATCGCGCCTATGCTATGCTATTGACGTATGAAGGTAAGATCGTGGCATCAAAAGATCCATCCCTGTTTAATTCCAATATGGATACGCTAGGTTTTATCAAAAAGAGAATCAACGAAGTGCGCTCCAAAATCTGGAGTGCCCAAGACTTTTCATTTTATGCTTTTGATGAGGAAAGTAATGAGGATGTTTATGTGACACTTTCGCCAATTCAAATTGGAAGATCGAAATACCCATGGTCAGCTGTATTCGTAGTACCCGTCTCTGAAATTACAGCGACTTTTAATAGCACGCTTAGTTGGACAATTTTTGCAGGAATTGCAGGCTTGGTTCTATTAACTATCGTTGTATGGCGATCAGTAGGTAACATTTCTTCTTCCCTGGAAGATTCCTCAAATGCTCTTGAAGAGCTTGCGATAGGCAAGGTGGATCTCGCCAAAAGATTGAAAATAGAGAGTAGTGATGAAATAGGAACGATTGCTAAGTCGATCAATAAGCTTGTAGATGAGATTGATAAAAAGACAGTGTTTTCGCAGAGGATTGGTGACGGAAAGCTGAACGAAGAGCTGGTCGGCCTATCGGACAATGACGTTTTAGGTCAAGCCTTGGTGCAGATGCGTGATCAACTCAAGAGCGTGGTGGAGGAGACCAATGCAGTTGTAAAACGAGCAGGAGATGAAGGCGATTTATCAGCTCGAATAGACTTGGAAACTAAGACGGGCGCCTGGAGGACTATGGCCGCTTCTACTAATAGTCTTTTAGATTCGTTCTCTGGGCCGATTGCAAGGCTCAATCAGATCATTAATGCCATGGCAAAAGGAGATCTTTCCACCAGGTATCAAGACAAAGCTGTTGGTGAAATTGATCTGCTTGCACAAAATCTGAACAGAGCATTGGACAGCCTCAATGATCTGCTTGGAGGGATTGTTCAAAATGCGGATGCAATCAATATTTCTTCTTCAGAGATGGTTGTGGTCAGTGAAGAAATGAACACGAATACCGGCGAAATTGCCTCTGCAATTGCTCAAATGAGCAGCGGTGCACAAACGCAGGTGGGTAAAGTGGATGAGTCTTCTAATTTGGTTGAGAACATACGAATTTCAGCCACTGAAATGGGTCAAAAATCAGAGCGAATAAATGGTGCTGCCGAGTCGGTTTCCAAAAGCTCAGAAGAAGGTGTAAAAATGATCAGTAAGGTAGGGTTTAGTATCAATGACATCAAAGCCTTCGCCAATGATACCGATGATTCTATCAACGTCCTTACGCAGAGATCAAAAGAAATATCTAGGGTGCTAAGTGTGATCACTGAAATATCCGCTCAGACAAATTTGCTGGCACTTAATGCGGCAATTGAAGCTGCGCAGGCAGGAGAGGCGGGTCGAGGGTTTGCAGTAGTAGCCGAGGAAATTCGAAAGTTGGCAGAAGACTCTCGTAAATCTGCCAAGGAAATAGAGCAACTGGTGCGTGATGTGCAACAGGACACAAGTGCTGCAGCAAAAGTGATTGAAATCATGAATCAAAGCATCGAAGGAGGAGAAAACGCCTCCAATGAGGCTACAGAGGTTTTTCAGGAAATATCAGAGAATGGTAAAAACAATCTTTTGGTATCCCAAGAAATTCTACAGGCGACCCAAGATCAGCAAGAGTCGATAAAAAACGTAGTTACCATTACGGAGGGAATCGTGGTAATTGCAGAGCAAACTGCCTCTGGGAGCGAGGAGGTTGCTACTTCTGCTACTGAGCTCTCCAGCGGGATGCAATCTTTCACTGAAAAATCTCAGAAAATTTCTGCACTTTCGGAGAGTCTTAAAAACGAGGTTTCCAGATTCAAACTAAAAACTTAATGTTGTAAGCCATACTTGTTACACTATGCCAGCTATTTCCATTGTCAATCAAAAAGGCGGGACCGGTAAGACTACCACAACCATAAATTTGAGCGTAGCACTCTCAAATCTGAGCCATCGAGTACTTATCGTCGACATGGATCCGCAAGGGAATCTTGGTTATAGCTTTGGTATCCATGAAGGTAAAAATCTTGTAGATGTACTCTTAGGAGAAGCGGAAGTTTCAGAATCCATTCAAGAGCAGGAGGGTGTAAGTATCATTTCTTCAGATATGCGATTGGTTGATCTCGAACTCAGTATCGCAGAGCAAGAAGATCGCCACCAGATACTACATGGTTTTTTAGGCCCTTTGTTCCAGTCCTATGATTACATATTTTTCGATTGTCCTCCTTCGCTATCCGTACTTAGTATCAACGCGCT
Source organism: Bacteroidota bacterium (assembly GCA_039026695.1). GTDB lineage: Bacteria > Bacteroidota > Bacteroidia > Cytophagales > Cyclobacteriaceae > Ekhidna. The sequence continues at coordinate 25,732 of JBCCLV010000046.1, read as the reverse complement.
TTATGCATCTGAGTACGTAATTATCCCTATGCTGATGGAGGTTTTGAGTCTACAAGGTTTGGATCAAATTATTGATACAATAGACAAAGTAAAAAACGGCTTTTCTACGGATCTGCAAATCCTCGGAATTTTAGCTGTGATGGTAGACCAGCGTCGTAAGCTCACCGATGAAGTGCGGCAGCATATTAAAGACCACTATGATGTTCCCATTTTTAGTTCATTTATTAGAAACAATGTGAAAGCTTCCGAAGCTCCTTCATTTGGAAAAAGTGTGATATCCTATGCAGCCACATCCAATAGCTCAAAAGACTACCAGTCTTTCGCAAAAGAACTATCAGAATTAATTTGATATCATGGCACTTGGAAGTAACCTAAAACCCAAAAAACTTATACCAGAAGCACCAGCTGAGAAAAAGGAAGCCGTTTCTAAACAGAAAAAGACAGCTGGTAAGAAAGCAATAGCTGCGAAAAAAATCACAAATAAACCAAATGCAGCGGGCAAGAAAACAAACAAGAAAAAAGAGGTTACTCCGAAAGTTGATCAAAAGACATTGAGCGAAGAGGCTGGAAGTGTGTCTCCAGAAGCATCAATACCCAAGTCAGCTGTTGAGACCGTGGAAGCAACAGAAGAAATCGTGCAGGCAGAAGCGATTGTAAATCCGTCCGAACTTGATTTGCCGCTATCAAAATCAGCAGATCATTTTTCAAGGCAAGAGCAAATTATCTCTGCCTATTCCGTCTATATCGCTAATGAACTCAATGAAAGAAAAAAAGCGCTACGAACTAAGTACCTTAACGAAATCTCCGGCTTGCAGGGAAAACCACTCCAATTTATAGTGATCACGATTGGTACCGAAAAGTATGCGCTCGATATCGATGTGGTGAAAGAAGTAGTTCCTTTTCCTGCCATTTCGCAAACACCAAATACGCCTGAGCACATCAAAGGTGTTGTAAATGTCCGTGGAAATAATTTTGTAGTTTTTGACTTGGCGACAAAATTTCAGGTAAGAGCGCAGGAGATTTCAAGGTATCTGCTGGTTTTATCTCATAAGCGACTGAAATCGAGTGTGCCTTTGAGCGTGTTACCGAGTACGTTCAAAACCAACGGAAATCAGATTGCTCATTCTCTGGAGACGATGGAAAATTCCCTTTTGGATTCATCCTACATCAAAGGTATTATACAGGAAGGGGCGGAGCTTATCTATTATTTGGACATTGAGTCTCTACTCCAAAACGATAAAGCGATAGTAGTTCCAGATAATTTGATGGAGGAGTTATGATGGCAAAAATCAAGCTGCTCATCGTTGATGATTCCGCATTTATGCGCTTGCTATTGTCAGATCTCCTTTCTGAAGACGCAGGTATAGAAGTGGTGGGTACTGCTAGCAATGGTTTGGAAGCTGGAGAAAAATCCCAGGAATTGCGGCCAGATGTGATAATTCTGGACCTAAACATGCCAGATTACGATGGATTGTATGCAGTAAAGGCAATCATGTCATCTCGCGTTACGCCGATCTTGATTCTTAGCTCTGTAGGCAACACAGACTTGCAGCCTGTTTTTGAGGCGCTTAAACTCGGGGCAGTCGACTATATGAACAAGCCCAACCGCAACAAGTCAAAAATGCGGGAGATCAGGGATGATTTGGTTCAAAAAGTGAAAAGCGCTGCAAGAGCACAACCAAAAAATCCCATAGAGGAGCCAGTAGAGGAACTGCCTCAAGTAGTACCTAGGAAAAAGCGCAAGACGGAATATGACCTTATAGCCATTGGCGCCTCCACCGGTGGTCCTACAGCGCTGGAGACGATCCTAAAGGTGCTACCCGGAGATTTCGACATCCCAATTGTGATCTGCCAGCACATGCCCAAAGCGTTTATCCCACCCTTCGTTCAGCGATTGAATGCTGTCACTGAACTGGAAGTCTTGGAGGCCAGAAAGGACATGAGACCCGCTGCAGGTACCGTCATGTTTTGCCCGGGTCATGCCAATTTAGTTTTCAAGAAAAATGATGGATTTGTGAAAGTTGATTTCACTGACAAGGTTTTTAGAGAGTACAATAATCCGTCAATTAATGCCATGATGTTGAGCGCAGCGGAAATCTTTGAGAAGAGGACGGTGGGAGTAATATTAACCGGAATGGGCAAAGACGGATTACAAGGTATGCAGGCGATTCATGAAGCGGGTGGTTACACCATCACGCAGGATCAGGATAGCAGCATTATATATGGTATGCCCAAGGCAGTTTATGATTCAAAATGCTCGAAAGTTTCACTAGGAATAAAAGAAATAGGGAATTACTTAACCAACGAATTATAGGTGCAATCTAAAGAAGACGAATATCGGCAGTTGTTCCTTTCAGAGGCCATGGAAAATTTTGAGGAGTTAAATAAACTCTTCATAGATCTCGAAAAAGACCATGGAAATAAGAAAGTAGTTGCGAACATTTTTAGAATTATCCACACTCTAAAAGGCAACGCCATGGGCATGGGTTATGAAAAAATTGCAGAGCTAGCCCACGTAATGGAGGATGTATTTGGTGCCATCAAGGAGAGTGAGATCAAGCTAGAAAGAGAGTTAGTTGATAGTCTCTTTCGGGCCAATGATAAGCTTGGCGGACTTATCAATAGTTTAAATACAGGAGAGAAGGTCAGCTATCTTGGTATAAAGACCAAATTGTCTATCTATCTCAAAAACGAAAGGGAAGCACAAAAAGAAGACAAAGGTAAAGATTCCGACTCGGCACCAGATGCGGAGACACCTGATGAAGAAGAAGCAGTAGCAGAAGAAGAATCTGCAAGACCAGAGGAAGCTAAGTCCAGCATCTCCTTCGCCGAAATCGTGCAAATTCCGGTGAGGAAAATGGATGATCTTTTGAACATGGTAGGGGAGTTGGTAATTGAGCGAGACCGGTTGATCGCATATTTTGGAGAGCATTCTAATAGCACCCTTGAATTTGAAGGTCTGAAACGAATTTCAGCAAATCTGCACTATGGCATAATGAACGCTAGGATGGTCCAGATGGGGTTTTTATTCAATAAGTTCCACAGGGTTTTACGGGATGCTGCGGTGGCAGAGCAGAAAGAAGTGCAACTTAATCTTAAAGGGACGGAAGTAGAGATTGATCGAAATATCCTGAAAATCATCAGTGACTCACTTGTACACATTGTGAGAAATGCAGTCTCTCACGGAATTGAAGACAAAGCGCAAAGAAAGAAAAGCGGAAAACCACAACAAGCCACGGTTTTGTTGGAAGCAAATCTCGAAAAAGACAATGTGGTTTTAACCATTTCCGATGATGGTAAAGGCATTGATGCAGATATAATCAGGAAAAAGGTGGTTGAGAAGAAGCTGATCACCAAAGAAGCAGCCAGCCAACTCAGTGATCAGGAAGTGATCAGATACATTTTTGAAGCAGGCTTCTCAAGTGCCGATAAAGTCACAGAGCTGTCTGGTAGAGGGGTAGGTATGGATGTGGTAAAGCGATCCGTAGAGTCTATCGGCGGTCAGGTACTCATTGACACTGAGCTTGGGAAAGGCACATCTATTCACTTGGTGTTACCATCCTCACTTGCCCTAAAAGGGGCTTTACTTTTTATGGTAGCCGATCAAGAGTACGCAATCCCACTTACTTACATTGATTCGGTCAATTACATTCAAAAATCTGCAATTCACAATGTGAGCAATAGCTTGGTGGTAAACCATAATGATACCTCCGTTTCCTTGGTTTTTCTAAAAGACCTTTTCGATGTGCATAGTGTGTCAGAAATTACTTCCACGAAAACCTTCGAGTCCCAAATGGAGAGTTTCGGCGACTCAGAGGTGCTGAACGTAATTATGGCCAAGCACTCGGGAAGGAAGATTGGTTTAGTGGTAGATAAGCTACTGCGTCAAAAAGAGATCATCGAAAAGAAGTTACCCAGGCCTTTAAATAGCAGTAGGTTGCTCAGTGGTTCTACCATTCTAGGGTCGGGCATTGTTTGTCCAGTGCTAGACGTGGCGTCAATTATGGATGGTTTTTTTAAATCAGCTTTAAAATCTCAAGCAGTATAGCACTTATTTCCACGGATACCGTCAGTGATGAGGAGCTTAAAGCACTCATGCAAGCCATAAACAACAGGTATGGCCTGGATTTTACTAATTATGAGCATTCCTCACTGAAACGAGGGATCATAAGGCTCATGATGAAGCATAAAATGGAAACCATTCTTGAGCTATGGTCGGTGGTGCTAAAGGACAATGAATTTTTTAAAGACGCGATAGATGACTTACTAGTCAATCTTACAGAGCTATTTCGAAATCCCGATGTTTGGATCAAGCTCAGGGAAGACGTATTACCTTCTTACAAAGGAAAGCAATTGCGCGTCTGGCATGCAGGCTGCTCTACCGGAGAGGAAGTCTATACGATGACTTTTTTGCTCGAATCAATGGGCCTGCTCCACAGTTCAAGACTGCTTGCCACAGATTTGAGTAGCACTGCATTGAGCAAAGCCATAAAAGGAGAGTATTCTCTTTTATTACTAAAGCAATATTTGATACCGTTCCTGAAATTCTTTCCTCAAAAGGCGATGGAGGATTATTTTGATTTCAAGGAAACATATGCGACAATTAAAGGTCGTTATCAAACTAACGTTATGTTTAAAAGGCATAACCTTGTAGCAGATCCAATTACAGAGAAGTATGACATTGTTTTTTGTCGAAATGTGATGATCTATTTTGATGACGTTTTAAAGCTTAGGGTGCTCCAGCTCTTACATAAATCTTTAAAACCGGATGGGTTTTTGGTTATCGGTTACTACGATATTATGCCGGATTTTGGAAAAGAGTATTTTGATATTTTCGACGTGAAAACCCGAATTTACAAACGCAAAACAGCCAAATGAGTAGGATGAAAGTTTTGATTGTAGATGACTCTACTTATATCAGAAAGACCATACGTACAACCTTGGAAGATAGTGGGTGTGAAGTGATAGGTGAAGCAAGTGATGGAGAGACTGCAATTGATTTGACTCATGAACATCTCCCCGAATTGATTACGTTAGATAACATTTTACCTGATATGAATGGTATGGACGTACTCAAGGCGCTTAGAAAAAGCAATATCGATGCAAAGGTGATAATGATCAGCGCAATTGGTCAGGAGTCTTCGAGGCGGGAAGCAGACGAGCTAGGTGTAAGTGAGTACTTAATAAAGCCCATAGATCATAATAATCTGAAGGAGATCATCTCCAAAATAAAGTGAAACCATATCAAGAGATTTAAGTAATAAATATCGTATTTTAAGGAATATAATTAACCAACCATCTAATGATCCCGGATTTGAATGATAGTGAACTAAAAGTAGCAACTAAGCTCATTTTTGAAGGCTTATCAATGGCAAAGGCTTCCATGGAGCAGATTTTACAGAGCCCCATAAACATTGAGCAGATCGAATACGGTTCTTCGGACATGGATATTGATCGCTTTGGAGGGAACGAGTCTGAAGTTCATGTAATAAAGACGGAACTGTTGGGAGAACTCAAAGGCACGAGCCATCTCATTTTTTCAGAGCAGGAAGTAAAAAAGCTTTATGAGTCCTCACTTCCAAAAAAGATCGTGGAAGATGATAGCAAGGAAAGTACCATCATGAAGCTAGGTTTCCTTACCGAGATAGACAATATGGTATCAGCTGCGGTAATTACCGAGTTTTCGAACTTTCTTGGAGTAGAAATTTATGGTAACGTACCATCCTTAAAGGTGATAAAAGCAAAAGAAATCAACGACTATTTGCAGGAAGAAAGCAGTGATTTAGAGCAGATTATCCACTTCAAAGCGGTGTTTGAGGGGAAAGAACTGGACATCTCGCCTGACTTTATCTGGGTGTTTCACAATAAATTTGTGGATAAGATTAAAGCCCTCGTTGCTGAGAAATAAACAAATACCTAAAACAAATTAGAGTAATAAAATGAGCAAATCTGTATTAGTAGTGGATGATTCCATCTACATGAGATCATTAATAAAAACCGCGCTTGAGGGAGCAGGATACGAAGTAGTTGGGGAAGCCCAAAATGGAGAAAGTGCCATTGACCTTGCTTGTTCATTACAGCCAGACTTGATTACCCTAGACAACATACTCCCCGACATGATGGGCTTTGAGATTTTGAAGGTAATCAAGGAAGAAGGTGTAGAGTCTAAAGTGATCATGGTAAGTGCTGTAGGACAGCAGACAGTAGTAAACAAAGGCATCTCACTTGGTGCTGCTGAATACATTGTGAAACCCTTCACGGAAGAAGACTTACTTAAGGTTGTGGACAAAGTGATGTCCTAGCAGAGAGAATAGACCTACATGATTAAAAGACTTCACAATCTTCCTATACGCAAAAAATTTGCGGTGATCATCGTACCGCTAATTGTTGTAATCGTTGCCTTCGATATTTTCCAGGTAAGGTACTATTATCTCAATTACGATGACTCAGTACGTCTCGATAAGGCCATTACGGTGGGCATTGAGATCAATCATGTAGTCCATGAAATACAAAAGGAACGTAGTATTTCATCAGGATATTTGTCAAGAAGTGGCCAGGCATTCGATCAAAAGCTAACCCAACAGCGTAAGACGACTGATAGTACTTTAAATGCCTACTACGACGAGCTCGCAGGAGGGAAATTAGACAAGCTTTTGGAGCTGCACAGGGAGGATCTGGATAGACTCAATACCTATTTCCAGCGTCTGGAAACTTTGAGAACGGGTATCGATCAACGTAGGATTACCTCGGAAGAATCTATTGCACGTTTTTCAGCGATTAACGATGTGGCACTCAATACGGTAATCAAGCTTATTGATGAAACCCGAGACAAAGAAGTGGCACAGCAGGTTCATGCGCTGATCTACTTTCTTAAGTCAAAAGAATACGCCAGTATTGAACGAGCCATTGGCACGCAGGCTTTCTCTCTTAGTCATCTTGGATTTGATCTCTACAATGAATTCACCACGCTGGTGGCAAATCAAGATTCGTATTTAGATGCCTTTAAGATCATTGCCAATGCTGATTTTGTAAACTACTATGGAAAAATGGTAACAGGCCAATCCGTTGAAGAGGTAATAAGGATGCGGGAGGTACTATTTCAAAATGACACTTTGGTGGAAGACCCTAACCACTGGTATGAAGTGAGTACGGATAAAATCAATCAGGTAAAGCGAGTAGAAGAGTACATGTCGGACCAGATCAAAACCTCTGTCGAGGACATTAAGAATAGGTCTGTTGCGAGCTTTTGGACCTTTTTGGTACTTGACATTATCCTCGGAGTGTTAGCATTTTGGCTTATGACCAGCATTGTCACCAATCTTCTTACTAACGTAGCACTGCTGGAGTCTTTCACTAGAAAAATTTCATCAGGAGATTTATCTCAAAAAGTTCAGATAGAGACCAAGGATGAACTGGGTCAATACGCGAAGACCTACAATAAAATGGTGCAAGAAATCAGGAAATCCCACTTTGCTTTGAGAAAGCAGCGGGACAAAGCCAATTTCATGTACAAGAACATCTATGGCGTATCACTTGTCGTTTTTCAGAATATTCAACAAGGTATCTTCTTGTTGGACAAGGACTTTAAGATTTCAAAATTTCATTCTAAGGCGATGAACGCTATTTTCAATAATGAGAAGATAGCAGGTGAGAACTTCACCAATTTCATGCGACCATTGATTCTGCCTCGTGAACTAGAGGCTTTAGAAATGTTCATGAGGCACCTTTTCAACAGTGATATGGATGAAGATGTGGTCAATCAGCTTAATCCTATTGATCAGGTAAAAATTCACACTGATAAAGATGGTGTGGTAGCCACCAAATACATTAAGGTAGATTTTACAAGGATCTTCAGAAAAGATAAGATCACTAACATTATGGTCACAGTATCTGACCAGACTGAATCGATCTTGCTACAGCAACATTTGGAAGAAGCAGAGAAGAAAAAGCAGCTAGAGACGGAGAGAGTACTCAGCATCTTACGAATTGATCCATCCGTCTTGAGAGGGTTTTTACATAATTCAAAAAAGATGTTGCGCGGTATTTCAGAACGTTACGAGCAGCACGATTCGGATGAATATGCAGAACTGCTCAGCTTCACTTTTGATACTGTCCATAATCTAAAAGGAAATGCAGTGGTCATCGGTATGGAGTTAATGGGCAACAAATTTCATGAGATTGAGGAAGCGATTACCAAGCTTCAATCGAAGGAAATAAGAGGAAAGGACTTCCTTGCGGTGCTTTACGAAGTAGATGAGGCGGATCGCATGATTGTAGAGATTTCTGAAATGCTTGATAAAATTGTGAATATCTACAAGAAACTTCCCGCAGAAGGCGATGATGCTGATCGGGTAATGGTAGTGAATACGTTGGAACAAGGCGCAGAAACCCTCAGCAAAGAAATGGGTAAAAACGTAGAGCTGGTGTTTCAGAATGAAGAGGATGTAGTACTTGCCAAGCGTTATGTAGAGCCATTCAAAGATATTATGATCCAGCTTGTTCGAAATTCAATAGTTCACGGAATTGAACCACCAGATGTGAGGATGGAGCGCGGAAAGGTGATGGTGGGTATGCTAAGAATTGAAATGCACCGCGATGAGCATGATTTGATCATCAGATATTCGGATGACGGCAGAGGGTTAGATCTTGAGAAGATCAAAATGAAGGCAGTGGAGAATGGAATTGTCACCGAGATGGGACTTAAGGACATCTCTGAGGGCGACTTGAAAAAGATGATCTTTCAAGAAGGCTTTTCCACTACAGACAAAGCAGACAAGCACTCGGGTAGAGGGCAGGGTATGCAGCTTGTGAGTAATCTGATCACTGAGAATAATGGCTCCTTTAGCATCAACCATGTGGAGGGCGAGCTATTTGAGATGACTATCAGGTTGCCCTACATCGAAGAGGATCGTATTGAGGAAGAAACTGAAAGCGCTGAAGCATGAAGAAAAGATTACTCATAGTTGATGATTCTTCAGTCATGCGCAGGACTATTGAAAAGAACCTGCAGGAATATGATCTTGAGATCATTGGACAAGCCTCCAACGGCGTAGAGGCGATAGATATTGTTAAGGACGAAATGCCCGACGTGGTGACCCTTGATATCACCATGCCTGAAATGGATGGGATTGCATGCCTTGAAGAAATCATGAAAATACATCCCGAGACCAAAGTAATGATCATTACAGCGCTCTCAGACAAGCTTACGGGACTTACCGCCTTGGACAAAGGTGCGCGGGGCTTCATGTTTAAGCCTGTAAACTCTGATGATTTGGCTAAAGCCTTTGATAAACTACTGAAGAGAAATGGATAACAGGAAAGAGGAGTTTGAATCTACCTGTAATCTATTTATCAACTCGATAAGTAATTATTTTAAGCATCTTACTGAGATAGACTCAGACATGAAGGTGCCTTATCTGAAGGAATCACAGGGACTGATCCTCAAGGACTTTACCGGTATGATTGGCATTTCCGGTGGAAGGAAAGGGTTTGTCTACATATCAGCCAACAAGGACATGTTTGCCGACTTGATCAATATGTTTATTGGGATCGAAGATCCGGCTGATGAAGATATCCTGGATATGGCAGGGGAGATCAGCAACGTGGTTGCGGGTAATGTAAGGGCCAATCTGGGTGCTAACTTTATGATCTCTGTTCCAACCGTATTTAAGGGAATGCCAGAAGAGTTGGAAATCCCAGAAGATGTACTTGTATACGTGATACCGATCAGTTGGAAAGGCCATGAGGCTTTTGTGGTGATTGGCCTGGACTAGCGCGCAAGTAAGTGTTGTGTCTTGTAATCCTGTGAAATAAGCAGCGGATGTATAATTTGGGGAAGTCAAAATCTAAGTCAAAGAGCGATTGGTTCGCTAAGCTGGATCAGATCAATGATGCCACACGCTCCAATTACTTTTCCGTACTTCCTGAAGAGGCTGAGTTACAACACTTTTTTAATGAAGCATTTGTAATAAACAACCCCAAGGGACGTGTAGGAGGAGATGGATACTGGTTCTTCAATCAAGGATCGGAAGCATACCTTGCGCTTTTCTCCTGCGTGGGTGAAGGCCATCTTGCGAGTATGATGATTCGGATTTATATGGAGGCTCTCAAGAAAATGGTAGATGGCTACTCCATCGATTTTCCTGGCTCCATCCTACAATTTTTACATCGAGAGGTAATGGCTCGGTTCAAGAGCAAAAACAACATCTTGTTAAATACCAATGCTGACGTAGGAATCGTAAAAGTTGATCTGGAGTCTAAACAGATGGAATTTGCCGGTGCCAATATGAATCTACTGAAAGTGCAAAGGTCGGGTATTACAATTATAGAAGGAGAACCGCAGCAGGTAGGAGAAACCTCAGAGCAGCTCACAAGCTATCCTTCCAATACTGTGGAATATGAAAATGGCACCTGCTTTTATTTGGTGAGTCCAGGGGTAAACAAACTGATCGGGGGCCCAGATTTCAAAAAGCTTGATATTGACCTACTGGCAAGCTTTTTTAGGGAGAATAGACCAAAGGCAATGGGTGAGCAAAAGCAGTTAACCGAGGGATACCTTAAAGACTGGATTGGATCCAACACTCAAAATGATGATGTACTGATTATAGGATTTAAGCTATAAACCTAGCGACTTCCCAAGCCAGGTAATGCTATTCCAGGACCAATTTTATTTGTTGTTTTTCGTTCCCAGCTGCGAGTTCTAAGATGTAAATACCTTTAGAAATCTTAGAAAAGTCCAGATTACTTTCGATTTCCTGGGCTTGGTATAGCACTTTACCACTAAGGTCTTTCAACCGGATCTTATCAACCTTGGAGGCATCCGAGAGTTTGAACTTACCATCTGGTGAAGGATTAGGAAAAACAGACAGTGCGTTCTCTTCGACATTTCCCAGAATTAGGTCTGATGATGTAAAATCGAGTACCAAGGTATCCTCTCCGATGCATCCATCCATACTTTCCGCCTTTAGTGTTATTGTAACCAGTCGATTCTCAAAAAATAAAACTGGACTACTGGTAGTTTCCTTACTACCATCATCATCAATAAACCACTCGAAGTTTTTGATTTCTTGCGTTGAAGAGGCAGAAAGGCTGATTTTGTTTCTTTCCCCTACTAGGGTTGACGTAAATTGTATTTCGGGATTAAAGTCCGAAAAAGATATTACCGATTCTACCACTTTTCCCGGAAGCCCGTCATCAAGGCTTACCACAAAAACCTTACTACTCTCATTGAAAGCTATTTCTGAGCCTTTATGGATAAGTTTAGAAATCTCAGCATCTTGATAAAAACCAAAGAGATGGCCATTTTTAGGCTGTAGTACCACCCGCTCTCCGGCACATCCAGTTAGATCAGACACAATCGCAGTAGGGGATGAGCTTACTTCAAAAAGATGTGTTTTTGACACTGAGCAGCCATTTGCTCCCAGAACATGGACCGTGAATGTATGAATACCTTCTGTAGCAGGAATAGAGATTTCAGCACTAGATCCCATTTCTACCCCATCAACTATCCAGCTAATTTCAGAATCTGCTTCCACGTCGACAGTTGCATATATGCGAAAGTCCGTCGAAGTGGTATCCGCAGCAACCTTAAGATCTGCCAGAACCGTCTTCACCTCTATTTCCACCGGTGATCTGAGGGTGGTGAATCCATTGATTCTGCCGGAAACGTAGAGCGATGTATCGGTCTCAAACGGGCCAATCTTTAGTTGCTGTCCAGAGGAAATCGGGTTACTTTGACTCTCTGTGGTGTAGAGATAGAGATGGGTTGCTTCAGGGTGCTGTATAGTACCAGATTCTCCTGGACATAGTGACATTTGTTCGAACTCTAAAGGAGCAGGGCGTCTGGCCACTACCAGCTTTTTTTCAATGGTTCCGGCACAACCAAATTTGGTTTCTACGGAGAGCTGAATCTGATACACTCCTTCATCTTGGAAAGTGATCGCTGGATTTTGCAGAGAGGAGCGAGTACCTTGTCCAAAATCCCAAGCCCACGATACTGCCCCAATGCTCTGATCAAGAAATTGAACAGTATTGATAGTAGGGTGATCTAGGTAAAGCGTATCGTTATCTATCTCAAAGGCGGCCACTTCTTCAAAAAGTCTTACCCGGACGGCCTGAATTGCCGAAGGGTAGCCTAGATCTAAATTTTGAACGTAAAAGACTGTATCGGTCGAAATATTTCCAGGCCTGTAGAATTCTGCGGTATCTAGCACCTGTGTTCCAAGTGGATCTTGGTAAAAAATGAACATCTCTCCCTCAGGATCGATTATTGTGTTTCCTCCATCACAAGAATACAATGTTTCAAGTACAGTAGGACTTCTTTTCAGCTCTTGAAGGTAACCTCTTGCCTCCTGAAAGGCTTGGATCAAGTCGACCCTCGATTCTCCTGTTGCAAAAATCAAGTCGAGATATTCATATCCGGCAGGTGCCAGTTGACTAATGGTAGTACCTTGTATTCCTGCCACATTTGTGCCCTCGCCCGCAAAGCCAGCCGAATCCAAGCTGGAGGAGATCAGGTGTCCGTACTTTTCCATTTTATCGAAAGAGTTGCCTAAATCCGCTGAGTTGCCACCTTGAGCTTTGAGATTCAGTGTATTGTAGCTTTTGGCGCCCACGCCCAGAATTTGAGTACCAGCAAATCTTGTTGAGTCTTGAGCTCCGGTCCACAGGATACTGTTTTTGGAGTCGAAAGCAGCATGGTTGGTGGTAGCGGTTCCCAGGTCCCAATCGGTAAAAATACCGACCGATAGGGATTTCAATGTATCTGTTCCGGTATTGACTACCCTATATCTATTGATGATAAAATTTCCAGAATCAGAGGTAAAGCTGGATTGCTCAATCAATAAATGGTGTTTTTCGTCTTCGAATGCTGAAGAAGCATAACGATCTGCAAATGGGTGGTGAGCTATTTTGAAATACTGGGAGGTGATAAAGTCATTGTCTCTTTCCAACGTGGTAAAATCCGATACGATATTGTTGGAGATGCTTAGAGAATCCGTAGCAATGATAATTCCCGCATGCGCAAGTATCGACTCGCCATCTATTGAAAGGGTTTCGTCGGGAGTTCTGTTGTAATCAATAACATTAATTCTTCCATCGCCCGCTATCGGCATATTGATTTTGCTATTGCCAAATACCGCATGATCTGGAGCCGTCTTTAGGTCAAAAAATTGAAAATCGGTGTATAAACCGTCCTGAAAATCTAATCGAATCTCGAGAGGAGATTCTGGCACCAATGATTCTGAAAGAAATATTTCTGCTTCAATAAATGCCGTATGCAGCGTGCCGATGGGACCGGGAGAAAGCGCATTTTCACTTGCGGTAAAAGAGTCATTCTCAGAAGAGACAAATACAAAAGGGTCGTTTACAGGAGATAGAAAATTTGATAGTCCAATGGATAACTTTAACGTGTCTCCAAAGAAAATGGGCTCGCCCTCTGACTTATTTTTGATCTGATAAGCGGCACGTACCGATTTTAAATCTTGATCACTAAGGGCTTTTTGAGCATTCAGCCTGCCGCTACCTAGCTTTCCCGCAAACTGTTGATTCCCAGGTAAATCGTCTATAAAATCTGTACTCACCCTAATGCGTTCCATGATCTGTACTGCATTGAGTGCTGGATGCTGATGCTTTACCAATGCGGCCACTGCGGCCACTTGCGGTGCAGCAAATGAAGTACCTGATGCGGTGCCTTTATAGCGGTTTCCGGTAGTAGTGGACAAAATCGCTGCTGAGGGGGCAACCAGGTCCACCGCGTGATTGTAAGACGATCCTGCCCACTTAGAATCGTCATTGGTTGTGCCAGCAACGGCCAAAATATGATTGTAACTCGCCGGATAGAACTTCTCTTGTGCGGTTGGTTTCGCACCGTCATTTCCTGCCGCCGCTACAACTACTACGTCTCGCTCAAGTACTGCATAATCGATAATATCTTGCTCGGATTGTAATGGCTTGCGGATACTTCCCCAAGACAAATTGAGTACGTCTATGCCATTATCCGCTCCATAAATGATGGCATCAAATAAGCCAATTCCAAAACCTGTAAAAGAACTAAAACCCTTAAGTACAGCCACTTTGGTATTGTATCCCACGCCAGCTAATCCCAGATCATTATTTGGTGTTGCCCCTACGATACCGGCAACAATCATCCCGTGATCGCTCTGGTCAGCATCAGGATCAGCATCGTTGTCTGAAAAGTCAAATCCGTAATAGTCATCTACAAATCCATTTTCATCATTGTCGATTCCATCAATTGTATCAGCAGTGTTTACCCAAAGGTTGCTTTGAAGATCTTCATGATCAAGGTCAGCACCTGTGTCAATTACCCCGACTACTATGTCATCATCTCCCTTTGTAATCTCCCAAGCTGCAAAGGCATTGATATTATTCAGGTAATACTGATCTGAAACCAACGGATCTGAGGGTTCTGAAACGACTTCCAAAAGGTGATTTTCTACGATGGGCTCCGCATATAGCACATCGTTATTCTTTAAGTATTTATTACAAAAATCTATAGGATCCTGACCCTGTGGGACTGGTACTCTTACCATTCCATCCAGCACAGATCTTTTGCGGTCGCTGTTAGGAGTCTTTCGTGCACCATTACTTGTTTGGTCAATATTGTTCTTCTGAATACGTGGATGGATGGGAACTGCCTGTGAGGCAATGTTTGCAGTTCTTTTGTACTTTACGATGATCCATTTTTGATTCAGTTCCGTCTCTTCGAAGGCAGCTTTCCGTAGTATCCTTTGCTGTCCAAGTAGCGCATGAGATGCCAGAACCAACACTCCTCCCAAAACAAAAACGAATTTTCTCAAATCTATGTGACGCTTAACTTGCGGATTACCTTACGGGCCGCCTGTGGCCAGAATCTTTTCAGGTATATTCCCGCTTTTTCCTTTATACCGCCTATATAAACCTCATTTTTGTCTTTCTCGATCGCTTTTACGATCAAAATGGCGCATTTTTCGGCAGACATACCTTCAGCCTGGCCTTTGTCTAGTGTTTGCTGAGGTGTCCCATCGCCGGTGAGTGCGTTCAATGAAATATCTGTCTTTATGAATCCGGGTAATATCACTGTCACTTTTACGTGATCTTCGTGATGTTCTGCCCTTAGTGCATCATAAAAGCCGTGCAGTGCATGTTTCGATGCGCCGTATCCAGATCTGAAGGGAGTGTTTATAATACCTACGGTAGAAGTGATCACCACGTGGTGGCCTTTTTTGCGAGCTACCATCTTTGGTAGTAAAGTTTTGGAAAGTGTGATTGACCCGAAGTAATTCACTTCCATGAGTTTTCTGTCCACTTCCAAGCTTGTATTAATGATCTTTTCCCGCTGACTTAAACCTCCATTATTAATCAAAATGTCAATCGGACCAAATATGGTTTCTGCTTCTTTTGTGCGCTGCACCAATGCAAATCCGTCTGATAGATCTAGCGGAAGGATTTCTACATTGGGAGTACTGCAGTTTTCCTTTACCCTAAGAAGCTCTTCTTTCCTGCGTGAAGAGATAATGAGTTTAGCACCTTTTTTTGCAAGTTGGTAGGCAAGCTGTTCACCAATGCCGGAACTTGCACCAGTGAGCCAAACGACACTATCCTGGATCTTGCTCATTTTCCTTCTGTTTGTTATGCTGCACAAAGACATAGATGGAGTAGATGCCTAAAATGGTTCCAAAGGGAAAGCTCAAGATGGCGAGACAGCCTGCAATCAAGGAGACAACCATACCCCAGCTTTTTTGCTGCACCAAACCTATGCCGCCAATAATCGAAGGCAAAGCTGATAGAATAAAAATAAAGGCGAATACGATGCGGATAATTGACGCAACCAGATCGAATACCATAAGGCCCTCCGCACTTCCTTCATCCTCAATTGCTTCCATGATGAAAGGTTCCAAAATAGAAATGAAAGCTCCTATAAATACAAAAACGAGTGCTGTAAGCGCTCCATATACGATGTGCACTATTCCTAAGGTGCGCTTATTTGCTTGAAGGTCCATTGATTTACTTATTTCTTGTCATATACTACGTAATCAAAAGCGTATGCATGTTTGCTATCTCGCGGGTGATGTACCCTTGACGTTTCTTTCCATTCCTCCGAAAGAAATTGCGGGAAGGTGATGTCTCCATCAAAATCGCTATCGATCTCTGTGAGATAGATACGATCTGCCGATTCCAGTCCAATTCTGTAAATCTCTCCTCCACCAATAATGAAGAGCTCTGTTTCATTGGCATCTTTTGCAAGCCTTTTACCCTCTTGGATGGATTGAATAATGGTTGCCCCCTCAGCTTTATAGTCAGCTTGTCTGGTAATGATGAGGTTGGTTCTTTCGGGCAGTGGTTTGAATTTGTGAGGTAGTGACTCCCAGTTTTTGCGACCCATCAAGACGTGATGTCCTTTGGTCGTCTTTTGGAAGTACTTAAAATCATCCGGTAGATGCCAGGGTAGATCATTGTCTTTTCCAATGACCCGGTTGGTACCCATAGCAGCAATCATAGAAGTTTTCATGACTTCAAATTTAAATTCAGAAGAGATAATATTAGATAGGTTTCTGCTCTTTGCCCGTAAGTCACAAGCTCATAAATGTGTCTGGCAGTTTTATACCTCTTAGGAAATCCTCTGTAGACATTCTTCGCTTGCCTTCAATTTGTAGCTCAAGCACACGTACTTTGAAATCTGCACAACTTGCATAAAGCGCTGATCCATTTTTCACTTCAAATAAGCCTGCATTTTTGGCTTCTTCTTCCGTCAGCTCAACTTTGAAAATCTTTAGATTTTTATCGTCAATTTGTGACCAAGCAGTTGGATAGGGGGACATTCCACGGATAAAGTTCTTAACGCTTACAGCAGACTGCTGCCAATCAATTTTGCAGTCCTGCTTGTAGATTTTAGGAGCAGGCGAGGAGCCTGAAAGTTCTTCTTGAGGAGTGCTATTTACGTTGCCCCTGGAAATCTGTAGTACAGTTTTTAACACCAAATCTGCTCCTTTAAACATCAGTCTATCGTATAAACTGCCAGCAGTATCATCTGGACCAATGGCTTCTTTTTCCTGCATTATGATTTCACCTGTGTCAATCTCATGTTTGAGAAAAAAGGTGGTCACACCAGTTTCTGTTTCTCCATTGACAATGGCCCAATTGATGGGCGCCGCTCCCCGGTATCTGGGGAGTAATGAAGCGTGCAAATTGAATGTGCCGAGCGGGGGCATGTCCCAGACTGATAGAGGTAACATTCTAAAAGCCACAACTACCTGGATTTCAGCGTTATAAGATGCCAATTCACTTATAAACACTTCAGATTTCAGATTAGCAGGCTGCAATACGGGGATTCCGGCTTTTACAGCTTCTTCCTTTACAGCGGAGATGGAAATTTTCTTGCCTCTCCCTTTCGGCCTGTCTGGAGCAGTTACAACAGCAACAACATTCTTCTGCTCGCTTACCAGTAGATTGAGCGAGGCAGCAGCGAAATCAGGCGTTCCGAAGAAAACAATTCTTAGATCTTTCATTTAAAAAGGTCAGTAAATTATCGAAGGAGTGCTAGTGAAATTCTACCTCAAAAGCACAAGTAAAATGCTCTTCTGAAGAAAGTGGAATAATGCCTTCTTTCTCTTTAAGAGATTGTGAATGGTCTTGATGATCAGCGATTCCGTACCAAGGTTCCAAACAAACGAACGGAGAGGAACGATTTTTTGACCATATGCCCAGATAGGGAAATCCTGTAAATCTCATGGTGAGCAATGGGCTTTCTTTTTCGTTTAATGTTATAGAATTTGAAGACAATTCTTGGAAAATCAATGCGTCCCTATCAAAAAGATCATCGGTCAGGAGTAGCTCATTTGTTCCATGCAGGACCGTGGCAGTTTCTCCCGTCCTTACACCTCCTTCAAGAAACTGTCTTTCCGCTTGCTCCTTTTTTTCGAATACGATTCTGCATTCATCCCTTCTGCTGTGCGCTCCCAGAGGGCAATTAAAGGCAGGGTGCGCTCCTATCGAGAAATACATTTTTGAGGAACCATTATTATGGACTGTGTACTGCACATTCAAAATGTTGCCGACGAGCGTGTATTGTATCTCAAGTAGGAAGTGGAAAGGAAATACTTTAAGGGTTTCGTTAGAGTGCCTTAGTTGATATTTAAGGCTATGGGTATCAGAGGCAAGTACTTTAAAATTGTGATCCCTGGCAAACCCATGTTGACCTAGTGAATACTCAGCGTCATCAAAAAAGTACTTTCCCTCCTTAAGTGCTCCAACGATTGGGAATAAAACGGGAGCTCTGCGACCCCAATAGTGAGGGTCTCCTTGCCATAGATACTCAACTTGTGTAGACTTATTTATAATACTCTGCAGCTCTGCGCCTTTTGGAGCGCAGCTAACTTTTAGGTGTTCATTTTCCAGGGTTTGGATCATGCTTAAAGATAGCCATCGAGCGCACGAAAATAAGCTTTTGCCAAGCGATCAAGCAAAGAAATGAGAGAAGGCAGATATGATTGCCATCTGCAAACTCGTCTACAATCTTCAATGGTGCGGGTGGGGACAATCTTGATCTTATCGTCTTATCAATGTCCCAGGTATTTAATCTTGAAATTCTAATCGTACATCAGAAATGAAAATTTTGAATCGCCATGCTCGCATCTATTTAGTAGATCAGTTGATTAGCTTACTTGGTTTAATAGGCATTTTTTGGTGCATGTCGCTTACTTGTGGTTGTAGTAGTGATGTGGAAGCACCAGAATCACAGGTAGAAGGTGACGATGCAGCTTTTGAGGCACGCACAGACCTGGAAAATCTCAATCTGCCGATCAATCCTTTCAACTACGCAGAGCTTGACCTCCCAAGTCACTTTTTTGCTACTGATGTGGTAATGGCTGATAATACCCCTGCTAGTAACCCAGTAACCAATGTGGGAGCTACGCTTGGTAGGGTGCTTTTCTACGACAAGAATCTTTCGCTTAATAGGACTATTGCATGTAGCTCCTGCCATACCCAGAGTAGCGGCTTTACGGACAATAGCGCGCTGAGTCGTGGTTTTGAGGGGCAGCTCACGGGGAGGAACTCTATGAATCTGGCAAATGCAAAGTACTATCGAACTGGCCATTTTTTTTGGGATGAACGTGCTGCTACCCTCGAAGAACAGGTGCTAATGCCTATTCAGGACCAAGTGGAAATGGGGATGGACTTAGACAGCTTGGAGCAAAGGCTGCAAGAAGTTAGTTATTATCCCACTTTGTTCGCGGAAACCTTTGGAGACTCAGCGATTACCAGTGAGGGTATTTCTTTTGCCTTAGCCCAATTTGTGCGGAGTATGGTAAGTTATCAATCCCCTTATGATGTTGCCTTAGCGCAAAATGGAGGGAATGCAAATACTGATTTTCAAACCTTTTCGGTATTGGAGAACACAGGGAAAAATCTCTTTTTCGGTAGGGGAGCCTGCGACAGGTGCCATAGCACTGCGCTTTTTATCGCAGATCGAGCTTTTAATAATGGCTTAGATGTTTCCTTGGGTCTTGATGATGGGCTCGGTGCAGTTTCAGGGATTACAGCAGAGCAAGGGCTTTTTAAAGTTCCTTCATTGCGAAACGTAGCATTGGGGCCCCCTTTTATGCACGATGGGCGATTTGAGTCGCTTGAAGAGGTGGTAAGACACTACAATAATGGTGTGCAGGATCACCCAAATTTGAGCCAAGAGATGCTAGGTAGAAATGGAGAAGTGCGAAGGTTAAACCTATCTGAAAACGATATTGATGCACTGGTTGCCTTCATGGAAACCTTTACGGATGAGGCCTTTATTGAAGACGAGAAATTTTCCGATCCTTTTGTGGATTAACATAAATGTGAGTGTTACAGGGCTAAATCGAGTCCCTATCTGTCTTTGCCTTAAAATATCTGAAGTCATTTTTAATAATAAATTGCTTTAGAAGACCTCTGAAATCAGCTTGATTGTTAATTACATCCATCACATGCTCATTGCCCCAAGGTGTGTGATGAAATTCGCTTTTTCGATTTAGCATCTCAGAGATATTCACTGATTGGGAAGAACTTGTTTCTGGATCGGCTTCTGAGTGGATCAAAAAGACTGGCTCAGAAATTTCTTTTGCCTTCTCCAGCGGACTTGCTTCTTCAAAATTTACGCCAGCCCGCATGTTTACTATCTGCATTACACCCGGGGAGAGGAATTTTATACCGGATCCATAATCTTCAATGGCTCGCTCAAATACTGCGGAATACCAGTCTTGAAAGGGGGAATCCGCCACAATGAATGCTGGATCCAAATCGCTGGCTCCGGCCATTAAGACGGTTGCAGCACCCCAAGAGCTTCCGGCCCAAGCAATTTGATCTAGTGAATATCCCTTTTCCATCTTAACCCACTCTGTAATTTTAAGTAAGTCTTTGGACTCCTTTATTCCACCTGTAGGGTACTTACCGCCACTTTTACCGTGAGCTCGGTGATCGTACATCACTACATTACAGCCACACTCTTGAACTACCGGATAGTACTTGAGCATGTTTGGCCAATTTCTTCCCCAGCCGTGTGAGAAAATGAATACGCATCTCGCGGAATCAGAGACCTCAAAATATTGTGCATGCAACTGCACTTCTTCAAATCCGGTAACTTGTACTGAGGACGGCTCAGGTAACAGATCCATCATTTTTTCAAAAGTGGTATTCCAGTAAATAGGAATTTCCTTTACAGTACGCTCCATCGAACTGTTGGTTTGCAAGATTTTATTGGACAATGTGTAGCTAACTGCCAAGTATGATGCTACGAAGAAAAGAGCCAATACTACTATGATGATTTTCAAGCGCTTCATGGGGTGTTTATAGTCTATTCGGGAGGTGAAGGTACGAAAAGGTGCTTCGGCATTATTTGATGATAATTAAGTAAGAATTGAGGCAGGCAGAGCAGGTCCTAAAAATGATATTCCGAAAAGAGTAGATATTTCTCGGAATTGTCAAGCCACTATGATGCACTCATTTATCGTGAATATATGACCATAAGACATGGCTGAAGGTGGGTGTACCTCACTGGTAAGGTACTATTTTAAACCAAGTATCTAACATTAATTAAAAGTGTACCAAGTGTATTTAGTTCGTATCAATAATATGTTGCCGTTTATACTAAAAGATATTCTTGCTACTGACTGAAGAATCTCCGCTTTGATACTGTTGTCTAGAGGGCGAAAGTAAGTTTAATTGTATCCAGATTTTCCCGATTTAGCTCAACTTGAATTACACAATAGCCATTTGAAATTTTGATAAAACAAGAAAATAGGGCTGTAACTGTGCACTAAAAGGTTTCTGAACTTAATGTCATCGTGTTTTTAAAGTTACGCTGCATCTGGCCGTATATTCGAGAAAATTGTTTTATACGTGTTGCTGGATTTCGTTGAAATCGTATTTTACGTATAATTGCTTTACGATTTTTGCCGAGAAGCCAAAATGAATTTTCTTTGATTTAAATTTTTTGCAGATGAGAAAAATGTATTCTTTCCTTATTATTCTAACATTATCATTGAGTCAAGTGACGGCTCAAGAAGTAGGCTATGTTTCACCTAAACCACTTTCCACTGTATTGAACACTAATCTAAGGCCAGTTAGTGCATCATCCCAATTGCAAGTTCCCCTTATTACCTGGGGTGGTGATATTGCGACAGTACACGGTGTGAATGAAGGAGTTTTCTCGGATTTAGGACTGAATGTTAAACTTTATAGGGAAGATGACTTTAAGAAGCAAGTTCAAAAATGTCTTACGGGTGAAACTCCATTCTTAAGAGGTACACTGGGTATGATTAATGCAGCTTCCGATGCATTCAAGGATTCAGGAACAGAGTTAGTCGTAATTTATCAGTTGACTTGGTCTACAGGTGGTGACGCTATGGTAGTGAGACAGGGTAAAAATCTAAGAAACATAAATTCAATTGCTCTTCAATTGTACGGTCCGCATATGGATTATGCTAGTAACCTTTTCTCAAATGCTGGAAGGCTTGATAAAGTTAATTTTAAGTGGCTACCTCAATTAACAATATCTGATCCTGTTAGAGGTAAAATTGTAGATCCAGTGACTGCTTTTCAAAGAAAAAGTGATTTAGATGCAGCAATGTGTATAATACCTGATGGATTGTTACTTACTTCCAATGGAACAATCGGTACTGGTTCAGAAGGTTCTGTTAAAGGGGCTCAAATTTTGTTATCCACAAAAACTGCGAGCCGAATAATAGCTGATGTATACGCGGTTAGAAAGGATTATTTTGATAGCAACAAAAGTAAAGTAATGAAGTTTGTAGAAGCCTTAATGAAATCGGAGGAATCTCTAAGAGATCTTTTGGAGAACAAATCAAGTAATCAAGGTAAGTACAGGCAACTTCTTAGTGCTTCAGCTGAAATATTGCTTGGATCGTCACAATTTACATCTGACGCTGAAGCCCTTCTAGGTGATTGTGAATTTGTTGGATACAATGGCAATGTGTCGTTTTTTACTGGTAAGGGGACAACAAGAAATTTTAAAAGGTTAAATCAAGAAATTCAGCGCTCTTTTAAATCTATTGGAATTTTATCCTCGACAACCATAGTTAGGAACGCAAACTGGGATTATTCTTCTCTTTCCAGCGGATTAAAATATGCAAAGAAGCCTACTATATCAAAACCAAAATTTGATCAGAAGAAGGTGGCTAAAGTGGTAGAAAGTAAAATATCTGCAGAATCAACTACGTGGGAAGATGATGGTACTTTATTCGTAGTAGAAATCAACTTCCAACCTAATCAAAGCGAATTTTCACAACAAAGCTATGCTGAGGATTTTAATGTTGCTTTGGGAATCGCTGAGACAAACAGCGGTGCTTTAGTAATTATTGAAGGACATTCTGATCCTCTTGGCATTCTTAAGGCTGACAAAGAATTGAGAGATAATGCGCCTGGACACAAGAGTAAGCAAGAAATTTCTCAGATGAGACAAAGAGTGAAATCCCTGTCCCTTGAAAGAGCACAAAACGTAAGGCAAAGCTTTTTAAGTTATTGTAAAAATAAAGGTATAAATATTGATCCTTCTCAATTTTTAGCAGTTGGAGTAGGTGTTAATAGTCCTAAGTATAACCCTCCAAGGACAAAGCAAGAATGGGCGGCTAATCGAAGAGTTGTGTTTAGAATTAAGCAAGTTGAAGCTGAATTAGAGGAATTTGTCCCACTTGATTATTAATACGCTGAAAATGTTAATGCAAAGAATCAAACCTTTGGTAGTTTTCATACTGCCATTTTTGGTCAGTTGTTCTATTTCAACTGAAGAGAAGTCAAAATATAGTGTAAGTCAAATTCCGGATATTGAAGAGGTAATCATTGAGTTCGATGAAAATGAAGGAGAGGCACTAAACACAAAAAACTTCTATTTCATTTTTGATGCCAGCGGAAGCATGAATGAAGATTGTGCTGGTCAAAGGAAGATCAATGGGGCGAAAATCGCGATCAGCAAGTTCATAGATAAAGTACCCGATGATGTTAACATTGGACTTCTTGTTTTTGGCTTAAAAAGTGAAAAGCCAATCAAGGAACTTGTGGTGCTTGGAACTGGACAGAAAGCTAAGTTCAAGGAAGCTATAAACAAAATTACTCCAGATGGCAGTACTCCGTTAGGTCAAGTAACAGATATCGGGATGACTAGGTTGGTTGAGCAATATAAAAAGCAACTAGGGTATGGAGAGTATCGACTTATCATTGTAACAGATGGATTGGCCTCTTCAGCAGAAACCTTTGAGAAATCCTTGCAAAATAATTTGAAATATCCATTTGTAAGTTTATACGGGATTGGATTATGCATCCAGGGTAATCATATGCTTAAGACATATGCGCTTAACTACACGGATGCCAATAATTACGAAGAGCTAGAAGAGGCTTTGACTGAAACCATTTCGGAATTACCTGATTTTGATCCTGAGTCGTTCGATCTCAGTGACTTTGAATGAGTAATTAACAATGAACAGAATCAAAGGCCCCATACTATTATTTGTGTTTATAGTCTTACTAATAGCTACTGGATATTGGGGGCGGCAATTTTTTCTTGAGTCTAGAGAGAGCAATACTTCGGACACAAAAGGAATCAAACGAAGCTTTGAATGGGCAGGTGACGGATATTTAGGGTACGCTTTCTTACAAACAAGAGAAATTAAAAAGCAGCTCGCTAGATCAGGTCTTTCTTTACGATTCAACAATGACAATGGTGATTATCAGGATAGATTAAAAAGGTTTGCGAAAAAAGAATATGACTTTATCGTTCTCCCAATCAATTCATACTTAGAGCATGGAATTAATCATGACTTCCCTGGAGTAATTGTTTCGGCCATTGCAGAATCCAAGGGTGCAGATGCTATTTTAGGCTTTGATGACGTACTTCCAACTGGCAAAGTAAACGACCTTAACGATCCATCTTTGAATATATATTATACTCCAGCATCACCAAGTTCTTTCCTATTGGACTTAACCATTACTGACTTTGATCTTGATGAACTTGAAAACAATTCTTCATGGAGAAAAGAAGCAAATGGTTCAGAAGAAGTATATGAAATGGCTAGAAAATCTGCTCGTGATCGAGCTTTGGGAGATGTTTTTGTAATGTGGGAGCCGGAGGTAAGTAAGGCTGTCAATGAACTAGGAATGCAAAAGCTATGGGGGTCAGACAAATTCAGTGGCTATATCATAGATGTCTTCGTTTTTCATCGAGATGTAATAGCAAGGGATGAAAAATATGTTTTGGAATTTTTGAAAACGTATTTCCGAACACTTGATTATTATAATAGCAGACAAGATGAGATGAAAAAAGAGTTCAGCAGAATAACTGATCTGAGATCGAAGTATATTGACAATATGATTGATAATATAGATTGGTTTTCATTAGAAGAGAATTGTGCAAAAATGTTTGACCTGCCTCTTGAAATTGGATTACCATCCAATGAAGGGGTCATCAACTCTATATATGCATGTAGTGATGTTTTATTACAAAACCGAATTATCAATGAGGATATTGATGACCCTTATAAAATTGTTAATAGTGGTTTCTTAGAGACAATTAAAGAGGATCGAGTGAAAAGGGTTGGTTCAACTAATGAAGCCGGTACCATTGAATTTACAGCTTTAAGCTTGGAGCAATGGAACAATCTATCTGATGTTGGAACCCTAAGAATTGAACCAATAACATTTCAAAGTGTTACAAGAAGTCTCGATTACAAAGGAGAAGAGATTGTAGATGAGGTGGCCGGGATGCTGGTCAACAATTATCCTAGCTATCGAATTAAAATAAAAGGACATACAGGGTCAGGGGATCAGTCAGCAAATCAAATACTCTCACAAGAGAGAGCAGATATTGTAAAGCAAAGGTTGATTGGAGTTCATGGAATTGATCCAAATCGACTGTTTGCAGAAGGAACTGGCTCCTTAGAGCCCCCAAGGAAAAAAGCTGGCGAGAATCCTCGCGCCTATATACTCAGATGGGCTAGGGTTGAGTTTATTCTAGTTCAAGATAATTCCATTTAATGAGCCTGGAGGCAGGCAAGCAAAAAGAGTCTTTCTCAAATAGAGACTTATCTAGTGGTTCAATTAAGAAAGCATTACTAGACTATACAAATAATCATTGGGCCTTTAGGTATTCTATACCTCTTTTTGCTGGCTCTTTGGTATATGGTAGCGTTTTTGGATTTACCTATCCCATTTTTCTAGCTTCATTAACAACCTCATTTCTTGGAGTCGGATCTTG
>JBCCLV010000045.1:0-29586 GCA_039026695.1 Bacteroidota bacterium | reverse complement strand
CTACTTCAATATTTACAGGATATCCTGATGGAGTTGGAAAAATGTGTAGTGGAGCGCTGTTTTTTTTCTGAAAGATTACACCAAGAATATCACCGTCGGTTTTGAGAATCTCTTCTTGAAAAACCCTGATCTGATTTTTCTTTTTGATGTCTTTTAGCAGAGAACCTAAAGTGTCTTCCTCTTGATATAAATACGGATGTCCCAGTATGTCTAAAACCTGCTTATGGTAGAAAGAAATACCATTTTTGGGAGAAAGTGTGGCTTGCTCCTGAAGCTCCAGGCATGCTTCTAGTAGGCCATAGAGAGGGGTATCTTTAAGCGGGTAACCCATGGTTATGTTAAGCTTTTTAACCTCGGATGGTAGGGCATTCAGCATTGGAAAAAGCATGTAATCTTGTGGTAGTATTACTACAATCTCTTCCTCCTTTACACCTTGAGCCAGCAGTTCGCTCAGTTGCTCACTTAATAGCTTCGTTTGTCCCACTTCCAAGGAAACACCGTGGGTGATCAAAGACTTTTGCTTCCAGTCAATTTCTCTCTGAGAAGCACTGTTGAAGGTAGGTCCAAATACAGTATCTTTTTGGTACTCTCTAATAAAATCGCCCGCTTCCTGCCGCTCATCATCGATATAGTAAGCGTTCACATCCCAGAGCACCTCTGCACCGAGATTTTGTACAAAATGTTTAATGAGATTTTCTTCAACAGCAGTGAGCGCATTGAAACCGGCAAAGATGATTGGCTGACCTGCTGCTTCCTGAAAAACCTTGATATCGTGAAGTAGTGATCGATAGATGTGTGAGGTATAACCAATTTGCTTTGCTGTTAGCTCTTTTTTGAAAGCCTGATAGACTGGGTACAAAATCTCCCAACTTTGAATAAATTTTTTTTGCGTGTCTGTTGCCGATGGAAGAAACTCCTGCCAGAATTTTTGAATCAGGATTTCCTGGTCCTTATCGAGAAAATAGAAGTCTTCTGCTAGTTGTTTTTCATCCTTGATGAGCGTGAATAACTGCTTTGGGTCAATTAGGTAATGATCTACTTCCTCGAAATCTCGAAGTAGCATTTCTCCCCAGGGAAAGAAGGCGTCAAAATTGGATGTAAAATTCTGCCGATCTTTATGCTCCTTAAATGCTTGATAAAGAAGAAAAATCAGCGTCAAAGCGTCTGACTTTTTTATTGGCGAAAAGGAAAATAAGTAGTCTTCTAAACTAAAGGTGTTAGGGGCAAAGACGGGTGCAGAAAGTTTTGCTGCAAGTTGCTTTTTCAAGAATAGTCCTGCTCGTCTATTTGGGAAAATTACCGTACAGTCACCCAGGTGATTCCCGTATTTATCAAGAAGGTGATCGGCTACATCTGAAAGAAAAGACATGGAAGACAAGGATAGTCAATTCGATCTGCAGTAGTTGTATTCCAGCTCAAGGAATACTATGCTTGTTACAGCAAATCGTTTTTTTATGGAGTTCCTTGAAAAATCCCTCAACTGTTTTCTTTTATCCTATTTTAAAGTAGCTGCCTACTGATTTGCACCCTCGGCGACAGGAAGTTGAGTGCCAAATTCATCGTTTAGTTTTTTGATAAAATAGGCTGAAAGTACTGGAGATTCTTTCTCTAAATTCTGATGTACAAAAAAGTAAAGATTCTCCATACCTTGATTTTTCCACTGCGTAAGTCGTTTTAACCAAAGGTCCAGTCGGTGGTAATCACTTTCATGATTGGCCCCCACATACCTGATAAAAACTGAAGTCGAGGTGAGCCGCATGTGCAGGAGGTCACGTCTTCCTGCAGTATCTGTGATGATATTTGAGATTTTGTTTGCTTCAAAAAGAGAGTAAAGCTCATTGGCCGTAGTAGCATCATTGAACCATTCTGTATTTCGTAATTCGATCGCTAAAGGGATATCTAAGGGCCAAAACTCTACCGCTTTTACCAGTCTGTCAAAGTTGGCGGGCTTGAAATTGTCATGCAATTGCAAGAAGCACATTCCTAATTTTTCTCCAAAAGTCCGAATATTTTCCACATATCGTTCGATGGATTCCTCTACGTTATTCAGCCTTTTAACGTGGCTAATCATCCGGTGAACTTTAGGGAAGAACTTAAAATCATCAGGTGTTTTGTCTGCCCATTGCTCGATCTGCTCGGTTCGAAAATGATTGTAGAACGTAGCATTCAATTCAATGGAATTGAATTGAGTGGAGTAGTAGGCTAGTTCATCTTTTGTTCCTCGAGGATAAAATTTCTTTAAATCCTGCTTATTCCATTTTGCGCAACCTACGAACACTTCCTTGAGTGACTCTCCTTTTGAAAGGACACGTGTGGTGTCGTGGTGATCGTCCGGTAATGAAAAATCGATCTGCGCCGCATCTTCTACACTTCCAAATTTCATTGATTCAAAAAGTTTACTTTGATAAACCTAGCAATTTTCCGATGACTTTATCCACCATTCTAGAAGGCAGTAACTGCGGGAGCGTCCAATTGGTAAATTTATTTTTCAGCATGACATACCTAGCTTTCGGTTTTTTCTTTTCAAATACCCTAAGAATTTTTTGGGCTGCATTTTCTGCTGTCAAGGCTTTTTTAATGGCCGGTTTCAAGAACTTATTTTCGTAATTTGCAAGCACCTCTTGGTATGGAGAATCCTTAAAACGCGTTTCGAGAAGATCGGAAATCCCTTTATCCCAAATGGGCGTTTTGATCGGACCTGGCTCAATTAATACTACATCCACTCCAAATAGCATGAGTTCTTTTCTCAAGCACTCTGTGATACCCTCAATAGCGAATTTCGAGCCGCTATATGGGCTCATGAATGGCATTCCTTGTTTACCGGCAACAGATGATATCATCAAAATTTTGCCTGGATTCTGTGCATTACTTTCTCTGGCGCCTAATAAGGGTAAGAAAGCCTTGGTGACAGCTACTAGGCCAAATACGTTCACCTGGAATTGTGCTAAAAAATCCTCCGTAGACAGGTCGATAAAGGGTCCCCCAATTGCAATACCGGCATTGTTGATCAGGCCATCAAGTCCTTGCTCCCCAAGATCCTGGGTTACTTGCCAAGCTGCTTTTTGCACCGCATCATGATCTGTAACGTCGAAAAGGAGCGATCTGAAATTTTCCCCAAAAGATGCCGACAGTCTTTCTGCATCTTCTTCCCGTCTCACGCTACCGTAAACAAAATATCCATGATCTGTAAACAAGCGAGCGAGTTCGTAGCCTATACCAGTGGATGCTCCCGTGATGACGATTTTTTTTGAATTACTATGCACTTAAACTTGTTTTCTTTGGGGTTGCGAAATGGAAGATCTGTAAGTTGATTACTGTTTGAGCAAGCTTAAAAATAATCCTGTATGAGCAATATAAATGAGGCAATCAGAACACGAAGATCGGTTTATCCACCACAATTTATTGATAAACCTATTCCTGAGGAGATCCTTAAAGCGTTGGTGACAAATGCAAACCACGCACCGACTCATAAACTTACGGAACCTTGGCGTTTCAAGGTGTTCACTGGGAATGCCAAAGTGAAGTTAGGGGCCTTTCTTGCCGAGAAGTTTAAGGAGAAGTTTGACGGTAGTAACACCGCCAAAATCAAAAAGATCAAAGCAAATTGCGAAGCTGCCGGAGCGGTGATCGCAATCGTTATGCACAGGGATGTTGATCAACGTGTTCCTGAGTGGGAGGAGGTAGCGGCAGTTTCTATGGCGGTACAGAATATATGGATAGCACTGGATCAATACGAATTAGGTGGATATTGGAGCAGCCCTCCGCTAAAGGACTACCTAGGCGAGCATGTGAATCTTGCAACCAATGAATCTTGTCTCGGCTTTTTTTATATAGGTCATTGTGAGCCACTGGACAAGGTGGTGAAGAAAGGTCCTATTGAAGATAAGCTGGAGTGGTTTTCCTAATGCTACCCTAGAAATCAACTGCGTTAGATTGACTGAATAATAGCAATTTGTTCAGCTCCTTCCAGATTAATCATTGAGTCAATTGATCCCTTTATTTTGTTAAAATATCCTCACAAATCCACCTACAAACTGTTAGGAGGGCATGAAATTCAAAAAACTCGCAGTAATCCTTGGAAACTGTTTATTTCCTGATCATAGCAGGTTAAATCCGTCAGGGAACACCCTATTTTTCATGGCAGAGGACGCTGGTCTCTGTACACATTTTAAATACCACAAGCATAAAATCACGCTATTTCTTTCAGCCATGCGCTCGCATGCGGATGAAATCGAGAAAGAGTACACGATCACCTATAATCCTTTGTCGGAGGCTTCCATGGATTTGAGCTATGAGGACAAGCTTCAGAATGCGCTTGAGGAACATCCCAACATAAAGGAAATCGTGACATATGATATTGAAGATCACTTTTTTGAGGAGAGAATACGGAATTTCTGCAAGGAGGCGGAAATCAAACTAACCACTGTGGATTCACCCGGATTTATTACCTCGAAAAGCAAGTTTACTGAGTACAACGAGGGAGTGAAAAAACCCTTCATGCATACATTCTACCAGCAACAGCGAAAGGAATTAAATGTATTGCTGGAAGAAGATGGTACTTCTCCGTTGAATGGAAGCTGGTCATTTGATGAAGAAAACAGAAAAAAGCTACCTAAAGGCATTGAAGTACCAGATCAACCAAAAATTGCGGCTACAAAACATACTGAAGATGTTAAAGCATTGGTAGATGAGCTTTTCCCGGACCATCCAGGAGAAGTTGAAAATTTCAAATGGGCGACAACCAGGGATCAGGTGCTCGAGTTGCTTGATGATTTTTTAACAAAACGTTTTGACCAATTTGGACCTTACGAGGATGCCATAAGTAGCAAAGAAACTTTTGTCTTTCATTCTGTACTATCGCCCTATATAAACATGGGTATCGTGACGCCAGACGAAGTGGTGGACAAAGCCTTAGCATACTACAAAGAGCATGATACACACTTTCCGAGTGTGGAGGGGTTTGTACGTCAGATAGTAGGTTGGCGGGAATTCATGAGAGGTATTTATCATGAGTATGACGAAGAACTCAATAAAAATCACTTCAATCACAAGCGTAAGATGAAAAGCTGCTGGTATGATGGTAGTACAGGAGTTCCACCTCTAGATGACGCCATTAAGAAGGCCGCCAAGCATGGATATACTCACCACATTGAGCGCCTAATGGTGCTGGGCAATATTATGCTGCTTTGTGAGATAGATCCCGATGAAGTATACGCATGGTTTATGGAGATGTACGTAGATTCTGCTGATTGGGTAATGTCGCCGAATGTGTACGGGATGAGCCAATTTTCTGATGGTGGAATCTTTGCAACTAAACCCTACATAGGTGGGGCCAATTACATTAAGAAAATGAGCGATTACGGAAAGGGTGATTGGGAAGACACAGTAAACGGACTCTACTGGAGATTCATTGAGGAGAACGTAGAGACTTTTGCGCAGAATCAAAGAATGTCAATGATGGTAGCCACGCTCAAGCGCATGGATTCAGAAAAAAAAGAGCGCATCTTTAAGGCTGCAAATGCTTTTATTGATAAAGTGACCACTTTGTGATCACGACTGAGAGTTTCGAAAAGGTTGATTTCAGCTCAGTTCAGAAACTTCATTTGGGCTTTCATTGCTGAGGAAAAAAATTAATTTCTCACAGTATGTCTTTTCTAAGTTTGAATGGATGAACTTACCATATTATGGACACTAAAGAAGAAATTGTAAAGGACTGGCTCCCTCGATATACAGGTACAAGGATCGAAGAATTTGGTCAATATATTTTACTTACAAATTTTCAGAACTATGTAGAGCTCTTTAGTGCTCGATTCAACGTAGAAATAAAGGGTAGTAAACGTGCGATGCAGACAGCCACTGCGGGAGATATTACCATCATCAATTTTGGGATCGGAAGCGCCATGGCAGCAACGATCATGGATCTACTCTCAGCGGTAGCTCCGAAGGCAGTACTTTTTCTGGGAAAGTGTGGCGGACTTAAAAGCGAAAACAAAGTAGGCGACCTTATACTGCCGATCGCAGCTATAAGAGGTGAAGGCGCGTCTGATGACTACATGCCTCCTGAAGTGCCGGCCTTGCCGTCTTTCCGGTTACAAAGAGCAGTTTCACACATTATCAAAGCCAAAGCACTTGACTACTGGACGGGCACAGTCTACACAACAAACCGGAGGGTATGGGAGCATGATCATGAGTTTAAAGAATATCTGAAATCCATTCGAGCCTCTGCCATCGATATGGAGACCGCTACTTTATTCATCGTCGGTTTTGCAAATGGCATACCTCACGGCGCCTTGCTGCTAGTCTCTGATAATCCTATGATTCCGGAAGGGGTGAAGACCACAAAAAGTGATAAAAAAGTCACTGCCAAATACGTAGAGCAGCACCTTGAAATTGGTATAGCTTCTTTGGAGGAACTCATCACTTCGGGAGATTCAGTAAAGCATCTCAGATTCGAATAGATAAAATTAATCCCCGATTTAAACCTTCGCGGAGTGCTGTCGTCAAAGTACACGAAGCAGGTAAGGTGGCACCTCTGCTGCAATTTGCAGCGGATAGTTTCTAGCAACCTTATAATGAAGCAGGTAAATGCCTGCGATTTGGAACAAATAATTATTTACAGTGATGAAAAGAATACTGGTATTACTTGGAATTTTATTGGCGGCAAACATATTACTAGCCCAAGAGGGTGAGCGTAAAGGCGTGAAATCTGAACGCGATGAAGTACGCATTGAAAAAATGAAAGAGCGTCTGAGCTTGTCAGACGAGCAAGTGGAACAATTGACGGCACTCAGAAAGGAGCAAAAGCCGAAAATGAAAGCACTTCGACAAAATGAAGACATGTCTCGTGCTGATAAGATGAGGGCTCACGCCGACCTTGTGGAGGCCCGCGAAGCAGAAGTGTCGCAGATACTTTCAGAAGATCAGCAGGCCGAACTTGAAAAGATCAAAGAAGAACAAAAAGGTAAAAGAAAAGACAGGATGGCTGAAAGGAGAAAAAAGGCCAGAGAAAAGAGGGGGGATAATTAGCCCACATTGAGCAGGAATGGAAGGTCCGGTTTTGGTGCCTTCTTTGACGAAATGAGATCGCGCAAAATCATTGATTTTGCGCGATTTTTTTATTCAACTAATTGGAATAATTCAATTGTGGGACTTTTTGCTGAGGTGTATCATTCATCTTCTCATTCACGAACCAGGCTGAGTGGCACCTGCCATTTTCGATTCTCTGGAATGGGTCTCTTTAATTTTCGCTAATTTCAAAGGCCATGGAAAGTCAGAAGTTTTTTAAGAAGATCATGGTGGCCAATCGTGGGGAGATAGCCATTCGGATCTTACGGGCCATCTCCGAGCTACATATTCAATCGGTTGCAATATTTACACACGAGGATCGATATTCTCTTCATCGATATAAGGCTGACGAGGCATACCAGATCGGCTCTGACGAAGAGCCACTCAAGCCCTACTTGGACATAGAGGAAATTATTTCCGTAGCAAAAGAGAATGAAGTAGGGGCGATTCATCCCGGATACGGCTTCCTCTCAGAAAACGTTCACTTTGCCACCCGCTGTAGAGAGGAAGGAATCACCTTTATAGGTCCACAGCCGGAGGTGATGGGCCAGCTTGGTGATAAAGTTATGGCCAAAAAAGTCGCAAGAGCGGCAGGGGTTCCGGTAATAGAAGACAATCAAAAGGAGCTTGTAGACCAAGAAATTGCAAAAAGCGAAGCTAGCCGTATAGGCTACCCGGTGATCATAAAAGCCTCTGCCGGTGGAGGGGGCCGTGGTATGCGGGTAGTAAGGGATGAAAAGGAGTTGATAAAGTCCTACAATGAGGCCAAGTCCGAGGCGGGAAAGGCATTTGGAGACGACACCATATTTCTAGAGAAGTATGTGGAAAATCCCAAGCACATTGAGGTCCAAATCCTTGCTGACAATTTTGGAAATACAGTGCATCTCTATGAGCGGGACTGTTCTGTGCAGCGTAGATTTCAGAAGGTGGTGGAAGTAGCGCCTAGTTATGGCTTGCAAGGAAAAACCAGGCAGCAGCTGTATAGCTACGCATTGAAAATTGCCAAGCAGGTCAACTACAATAACGCTGGGACTGTAGAGTTTTTGGTAGATCCAGTGGAAGACATCTATTTTATTGAGGTGAACCCCAGGGTTCAAGTAGAACATACAATCACCGAGGAGATCACCGGAATAGATATTGTGCGTACGCAGATACTGATAGCGGCAGGTTGCAAGCTGGAGCATCCGCAGATATTTATAAAAGCGCAGAAAGACATTCAGATCAAAGGTTTTGCTGTGCAGTGCCGCGTAACCACAGAAGACCCGGAAAATGGCTTCAAGCCGGACTATGGAACGGTAATCGCGTACAGAAGTGCCGGAGGTTTCGGGATCAGGCTGGATGCAGGGAACGTATATCAAGGAGTGAAAATCTCCCCTTTCTTTGATTCACTTTTGGTTAAGGTGACAGCTAAAGGAAGGACGCTAAAAGGTGCTTCCAGAAGGCTGCACAGGGCCCTGAGAGAATTCAGAATTAGAGGAGTAAAAACAAATATTGGGTTTCTGGAGAATGTGATTTACAATGAAAGCTTTTACGAAGGAAGAGCAACCGTAAATTTCATTGAAAGTAATCCCGATCTTTTCAAAATGGTGACGCGGCAAGACCGTGGCACCAAGATTCTAAACTATATCGGAAACGTGATTGTGAATGGAAATTCCGATGTAAAAATCAAAGATCCGGATAAAGTGCTGCGTACACCTAAGCTTCCGAAAATTGGGCGAGAGGCCGTAATGCTCGACGGCACGAAGACTCTTTTGGAAAATCTGGGTAGAGAAAAATTCATTTCGCAACTCAAGGATGACCCTAAAGTTCATTTCACGGATACCACTTTTAGGGATGCACATCAATCACTATTGGCTACCAGGTTCAGGACAGATGACATGCTTAAGGTGGCCCGAAGTTACGCAGTGGAAAACCCACAAATATTTTCACTGGAAATGTGGGGAGGAGCTACGTTTGACGTAAGCATGCGATTCCTTAAAGAGAGTCCCTGGAAGCGATTACAACTGCTTAGAGAGGCAGTTCCCAATATCCTATTTCAGATGCTCTTGAGAGGATCTAACGCAGTAGGATACACAGCATATCCTGATAATCTCATTGAGAAGTTCATCGAGATTTCAGCCAAAAATGGAATGGATGTTTTCCGAATTTTCGACTCGCTCAACTGGGTCGAAAATATGAAAGTAAGCATTCGGGCAGTGATAGAAAGGACCAATTCTCTGGCTGAAGCATGCATCTGCTATACAGGAGAGCTTCGCGATGATCGCCAGCAGAAGTACACATTACAATACTACCTTGATTTGGCAAGACAGCTGGAAGACGAGGGTGCGCATTTGCTAGCAATCAAAGACATGGCAGGTTTGCTCAAACCCTACAGTGCATCATTGCTGATCTCGGAATTGAAAAAAGCTGTTGATCTACCTATACACCTACATACGCACGATACCAGCGGGATTCAGTCCGCTATGTATATAAAAGCCATTGAATCAGGGGTTGACATTGTTGATTGCGCTTTGGCTTCTATGTCCGGCCTTACTGCCCAACCCAATCTCAATTCGCTGGTAGCTTCTCTTCAATACCATGAGCGTGGGAGAAAAGTAAATCTTGAGTCCTTGAATGCGCATAGCCAGTATTTTGAGGACGTGAGAGACTTCTACTATCCTTTTGAGTCGGGGCTAAAAGCAGGAACAGCAGAGGTGTACGATCATGAGATTCCAGGTGGTCAGTACTCGAATTTGAGACCTCAAACCATTGCATTGGGACTTGAGCACAAGTTTGAAACCATCAAGAAAAATTATGCGATAGTAAACGACCTGTTTGGCGATATAGTGAAGGTCACTCCCTCTTCAAAGGTAGTAGGGGACATGGCAATGTTTATGACGGCAAATGACCTTACTGTAGAAGATATCTTTGAGAAGGGGGAGCATCTTTCTTTCCCCGCATCTGTAATAGGACTTTTTAAAGGTTACCTGGGTCAACCTGTCGGCGGGTTTCCTGAGAAAATCAGTAAGCTGATCCTGAAAAATCAGACCCCAATCAAGTGGCGTGCAAACGATGATTTGCCACCTATTGATTTTGACGAGGAGTTTGCTGCTTTTCAAGTACTCTTTCCTAACATGTCTTTCGAGGATTTCTTATCGCACAAGCTGTATCCTAAGGTTTTTGATGATTATCATCAGCACCTCA
The DNA here is from genome assembly GCA_039026695.1 of Bacteroidota bacterium. Taxonomy (GTDB): domain Bacteria; phylum Bacteroidota; class Bacteroidia; order Cytophagales; family Cyclobacteriaceae; genus Ekhidna. The sequence continues at coordinate 19,338 of JBCCLV010000045.1, read as the reverse complement.
GCAAGTATGGAGAGATTGGCAAGTTACCAACGCCTGTTTTTTTCTACGGGATGAAAATAGGTGAGGAAATCCTGGTTGAGATTGGAAAGGGAAAAACACTGATTATAGAGCTCGTAGGACTCACTGATCCGGATGTTCATGGAGTAAGACTCGTGGCATTTCGGATGAATGGACAGATCCGAAGAATAGCTGTAAAAGATGAAAGTGTCTCGGTGGAAAGAATTGCTAATCGAAAAGCAAGTGGCGAGAAAGAAATTGGCTCGCCCTTGCAAGGTAGAATCGCAGAAGTCAAGGTTTCGGAAGGTAGTGTGGTCGCCAAAGACGATGTGTTGTTTGTGATTGAGGCTATGAAAATGGAAACTACTGTTGCAGCTACTGTAGATGGTAAGGTGAAAAAGATCCACCTCAAAGCGGGACACTTGGTTGAGCAGGACGACCTGGTTATTGAAATGGACTGAGCCAAATGTTATTTATCTAAAGATACTTTGTGAAGTATTTCAGTCGGTAGGATCGAAAGTTAACTTTGCCAAACTTACAACAAAAAATGTCTGAGCAAAAACGAACAGAAATCGGCGAAATTGGAGAGTTTGGTCTGATTGATAAACTTGCTGCCAATGCGGCTTCTCACCATAAGTCTACACTAAAAGGTATTGGAGATGATGCAGCGGTCTTCGATTTCGGTGTAGATGTTCTTTTATCTAGTTCGGACATGCTTATGGAAGGAGTTCATTTTGATCTTTCGTACATGCCTTTGCAGCATCTGGGGTATAAAGCTATAGCGGTAAATGTGTCTGATATTGCTGCCATGAATGGACTCCCTAGGCAGGTCTTGGTGAGTATCGGACTCAGTAATCGCTTTTCTGTAGAGGCTGTGGAAATGATTTACCAAGGAATAAACAGTGCTTGCAAGGCATATGAAGTAGACCTGGTCGGAGGAGATACTACCACTTCACAAGCAGGTTTGGTCATATCGGTCACTGTGCTGGGGACGGGACAGAAGGATGAAATAGTGTATAGAAGCGGTGCTTTCGAAAATGATATTTTGTGCGTGTCAGGAGATCTGGGAGGAGCATTTGTGGGATTGCAAGTGCTAGAGCGCGAAAAGCAGGAGTTTTTGGCCAATCCTGAGATGCAGCCTAAGCTGGAAGGGTACGATTATGTAGTTGGAAGACAGTTAAGACCTAAGGCCAGGATGGATTTAATTCATGAGTTCAAAGACCTGGATGTAAAACCAACTGCAATGATTGATATCTCTGATGGTCTGGCCTCTGAAGCTTTTCACCTCTGCAAGCAATCCGGATTGGGTGTAGCCATCTATGAGGACAAGCTTCCCATTGAAAAGCAGACTTATGAAACTGCCGCTGAATTTAGTATTGATCCTAATGCGTGTGCGCTCAATGGAGGAGAAGATTACGAACTTTTGTTCACCATCGGCCAAGATGATTTTGAAAAAATTAAAAACCACTCAGACATCCACACCATTGGATATATGCAAGCAGCAAGCAAGGGCAGGTCTTTTGTTACCAGAAACCAAAATTCAGTAGAACTACAAGCGCAAGGTTGGAAGCATTTTTAGCACTACCAGAAGGAAGCAATACGATAAGATGGTAAATCTGCTAATCAGAAAAAAATAGCGTCTTTGGGCTGCTATCGAACTTCAATACCAAGTACACAGACATCATCTGTTTGGCTTGTGTTTTTTGACCACTCGTAAAATGCCTGTTCAATAAAATCATGCTGATCAGCAATAGAGTGGGAGGAGGTTTCTTCTAAAAGCTTATTGAAGTTTCTGGACAGGAACTTTTTATCGTCCGGACCGCCAAATTGATCTTGGAAGCCATCAGAAGATAAGAAGATTCGGTCTTGAGGGTCGAGCTGCACTGTGGTCTTCGTAAGTTGGGAATGAACCTCCTGCTCGTCACCTTCCATTCCACCCACCATCTGGCGGGGACTTTTGTGGATTTCCAGCTTTTTAGCGCCATGCCTAAAAATCCTCAATGGAATACCGGCTCCTGCAAAATTGAGTTTTAAGGTATCTAGATCGATGATACAAATGCCGATCTCCATACCATCTCTACTTGATTCCTGGCTTTCGCTTTGCAATTCAAACTTGATCACCTTGTCAAGTCTAGAAACGATTTTTTTCGGGTCAGAATAGTTTTGATAGTAAACGATATTCGTCAGCTGGTTACTACCCATGATCGACATGATAGCACCTGGGACACCATGACCTGTACAATCACCACAAGCAATGATCATTAATTCGCTGTTTCCCTTCCGCACACGTTCAAACCAGTAGAAATCGCCTCCGATTATATCTTTTGGCTGGTACATCACGAAACTCTGGGGAAAGACACTTTGTAAGGTTGAGATCGGGGGTAGGGTAGATCTTTGAATTCGTTCTGCATAGCTGATACTATCTCTGATCTGTGACGACACAAATTCTAGCTGGTTTTTTTGTATTTCGATCTGGCTTTTTTGCTCGTGAAGCTTTTTGTTGGATGCTCGTTGTTCCCGTAATTGCCTTGCTAAACTTTTTGAAGTGGCGGATAGCTGTTCAGCTAATCTTCCGATTTCATCATTGGAAATGGGAAGTTCTGCATTTAGATTTCCTTTTCGCAACTCTTCAGCTGCTTTACTCAACCGTACGATAGGCTTTACAAATAGATTGGCCGCAATCAAAGCAAAAACGATGGAGATGAGTATTACCGGTAGTACCGCATACAAAATCTGACTCCTGATATCACTTAAAGGTGAAAGTGCCTCTTCTTTTGGTATGCTAAGTATCAGTTGCCAGTTGTTTCCGCTAAAAGTGAGATACCCAGTTTCTCGGGTCACGAAGTACAGCTTCTCTTCTGTATCAAGAAAATTCACTCCGGGGCGATTGAGATTTGCCACCAAGGAATAGTCCTGATAGGTCGCGCTAAGAACTGCAGAAGGATCCGTATTGGAATAAAGTATTGTTCCCTCGCTATCCACCAAGTGAATATCCAGATTTCTCAAGCTGTCAGATCCTAAAGAGTACTCACCAACCACATTAAAGAGCTCATTAACAGGAATGCGGCCAACTAAAACGCCGATATAACCTCCATTGTCATCTCGCACTCGCGAAGCAAAATGCATCATGGCTCTACCTATCGCCTCAGACTTGGAAACATTCATTGCATATTCGGCGCCTGCCTGGATTTGCCTCCAGTACAAACTGTTGCTATGGCTTTTACCAATTGATAACCTCTTGCTATCAGCGATTCGAACCCTCGCTGTATCAAATAATGAAAAGGAATAATAAAGGTCGTTGAGCCCTTCAAGCTCCTGAAGTCTTGTGACCAAATCCTCCCGATTAGAACCTTCAGTCCTAAAGTATGGATTTTTAGAGGCCATCTGGATGTCGTTAAGCCGTGAATACATAAAACGGCCAATATCTGAACTGATGCCGATGGCTTGCTGAGAAGTAGATGCAATGATTTCTTCTTGGAGCGTTTCTTTTACTTGTCTATCTGCTAAAAATGAAAGTACGCCTGCTGTGAAAAGCACCAGAAACAAACATAGGATCGTAAGTTTGGCGTAAATATTCATGTATGCGAAAACCTGTTAAACACCGGCAAAAATAGCTTATTCTGTCGCTAAACTAGGAACTATCTGCAAACCTGCAAATCTGCATCTACACTCATGTACGTAGCTTTAGAAAAGTTATATTCGCATTTGATTTCACCCTTACATCATGAAACTTCTGTTTACAATTTCTTTTGCTGTCGGGCTGATCTGTTCTGCCTTCAGTCAGCAAATGACTATTTATAAAAGCGATTTTGCAGTAGATGAAACAGTTTATCGCCTTCTTGTTTCGCTTGAATCAAATGAAGTCACTCATTTAGGAACCATCAATCAGGATTCACTTTCGCTTCTAGCAGGTGACAGCATTGCTGTAATCAGAATTCTTTTAGTTGAAAAACCACTGCTCACTTCCGATCTTCTCAGTTGCAGATCTACAACTGCTATTGATTTACCTCTAAAAATCATGGTCTGGGAGGAGCATGAGGACATTTTTATCGGTTTTTTTGACCCAATGTCTATGAAAAAAAGATTTCTGTTGCAGGAATGTGATCAGACAATTATGGAAATGTCTCGTATGCTACTACGGGTAGTAAATGAAGTGATCAAGGAGGACTAGATACCGGGACTTTCCAGCCGGTATGATTCCAAGCGAAGCAAAGAGAGTCATCCTCTATCCAGATTTTCATCCGCTCGATTTTATTTGTTAAGCTGCTGCTGGCCACTTTCAACCTTGCTACATCCTCTGATTGATCGTAATTGTATGAGCCCCACTGATCCCAATCTCGGTTCACGATTATGGTCCATTCGTTCTCATTAGGAACAGTAAAAAGTGCATATCTGCCCGCTTTGAGCAAAACTGAATCCACCTGTATATTATGGCTGAATTCCAGCGTGGTGGCTTTATTCGCTCCGGTCCGCCAAACCTCCCCAAATTGTTCTAAGTAGCCCGACCCAATCCCGAAGATCTTGCGCCCTTTCACTGCAGGACTACTGTATTCGATTTTTATTTTGGTGGAACCGACAGTACCATGCTCCACGTGTAATGGTGATGGCTTACTCTTTCCACTGGAATTGCAGGCCGAGAGCACAAGAAAGAACAGCACTGATCCACCAATGGCAGAAACTGTACGGTATAGTGTACGATATTGGAGTGGTTTATTCATGTGAAGTATGCTTAACGTTCTGGAAAGCAGATAGTTAAATATCGAGGTACGTTATTTGATCATAACAGTAAAAAAGAAGATTAAAATGGGTATAATAGGCATTGAGATACCTGAAATAAACGAGGAGCAAGACATTGAGGTAGAGGTCAAGGTCAACGGAATTAAGAAGCAGTACCAGTATCGGGTAGAAATATTTCACTGGGATGAGTGTCCATTTCCTACTGAAGATCGTGTGGAGTGCATTAAGCAACTCATCGATGGGTATGATCAGTCTTGGACTTTGGCTCATTTAGGGCTTCCTGCCGATGATTATATTCCAATAACCTTCCGAAAGAAGAGGTAACCTAGTAATGATGCTATCTAGAAAGGTAGATCGTCATCTTTGGAAAAATCCTCCTTGCTCCACTCTGTAGCGGATGGTTCTACACTGGGTACAGAATTTTCTGATTTCTTATCCACTCTCCAGGCCTGTAGGCTGTTGAAGTATTTTACTTCTCCTTTGGGATCGGTCCATTTTCTCCCCTTAAGATTAAAATTGACTGAAACCTCGTCACCCACTTCAATAGGATCTAGTTGATCACAGTTACTTTGGATCAACTCAAACTTTAAAAATTCGGGATACTGAGGATTTTCAGCGTATTCCAAAACAAACTCTCTTTTCTTGAAAGTCTCTTTAATGGTTTGTGTATCGTGCTTTTCAAGTACTTTTCCTTCTACTGTCATAATCTTCAAACTATTCCCCAAAGTTGATAGTTCATTGGTCCAATGACAAAATCAAAGAAGTATTTCTTGATTGGATCTATCATTTTCTTGCTTGTATTAATTGCTTTGGCAATTGACATTAGCAGCCGTACAGTAGCCCCTTGGGAACGAAAAAAATCTGAAATCAATGAGTAGTAATAAGGTAGATATCACTCAGATAGACCTTGAGAAAGAAAGAGACAAAATCACGGACCTCCCTGGACTTATTGAGTATGCGCATCATGCAGGAAGCGCAATCATTAAGCCAGAAGACAAAGGCCGCATAAAAGGCACAGCAATTTCTGCAATGCACGACCAAACAGATCGGCAGTTTCAGCAGCTTTTTGACCAGATGGAAACCCTGGTTACGCAAGCGAAGTATTTGCAAAAAAGGGTTCAGGTGAGTGAGCGGATTTACCAAGCATCAGTCCCTTTCAAGCCTGTGATCGGAAAGGTGTATTTCCTTTATCACAAAAAAGACGGGACAGATGTTTTATCTATGGTCTCACCGGAAGAGTGGGGTAAAACGATCCCGTATGAGTTTTTTGAAGCTGAAGTTCGCTTAATGTCCGATCATACGTGGGAGGTAGTCAAAGCTGAGAATGAAGACTTAAAAAATGATACTACTCCAATCTGAGAAATTGGAAGTTCTGTGTATTCAGCATTAGAAGTATAATTCTTGTGCTACTCGATAAGTGTTAGCATGTGCTTCGAGAATGTCCCGAATGTCCTTCGAGTATCCTCCTCCCATAGATGCTACTATTGGGATGTTACCTTTTTGGGCTTCTTTAAAAACCAATTCGTCTCTTTGTCGGCAACCTTTCATTGTAAGTCCAAGCCTGCCTAGCTTATCTGTTTCCAGCACGTCTACTCCTGATTGGAAAAAAATAAAGTCTGGCTGTACTTGGTCAAGGAGCTGCTTGAGCGTTCTATCTAAATGTTTCAGATAATCCTGATCTCCTGTTCCGTCTTGCAAAGCCAAATCAAGGTCAGATTTTTCCTTATGCATGGGATAATTGTTTGCACCGTGCATGCTAAATGTAAAGACCCTTTCATCGTCCTGAAAAATTGCTGCAGTCCCGTTTCCCTGATGCACGTCAAGATCCACAACCAGAATTTGCTTCGCCAAGTCATGGTCCAGAAGGTGCCGTGCCGCAATTGCAATATCATTTAGCAAGCAAAACCCCTCCGCACGATCCGCATAAGCATGGTGCGTACCTCCCGCAATATTCATTGCCACACCGAATTCCAAAGCATAAGTTGCGCACTGGATGGTCCCTGCATTGATTGTCCTTTCACGCTCTACTAGTTGTTTTGTGAGCGGAAATCCGCTCCGCCTCTCCTCTTGTCGGGTCAATTGCAGGGTCTGGAGCTTTTGCCAGTAATCCTTATCATGCACAGTGAGAATCTCTTTATCAGTAAGCATGCCCGGGCTGAAAATATGTTGTTCTGTGATTGTCCCTTCATATATAAGTTGTCTTGGCAGTAGATCATACTTTTCCATGGGAAAGCGGTGACCTTCCGGTAGCGAATGATTGTATATTTCTGACCAGGCTACTTTGAGCATTAGTTGATGCCAACTATCCTTGGCTTTCTAATGTTTGGGCTCCTAAAAAATGACTGAGTAGTCAATGAAAAATCAAAGGTGAAAATGCTGGCAATAGGTGGTGGATTGGGATACAATGCCACGCGAATTTCAAACGTATCGAATACCAGACTTTCGTTTCTCACCCGAATACCTCCGCCAAAATTGTAGTACGTCTCTTTATAAGGCTCAAAGCTTCTGGATTCTTCTACAGATCCTATTCCCATGTGGGCATAGGTTGCGAAGCGAAAGCCAAATAAGTACCACGGTTGGTACACCACATATTCTGTAGAAAAGGTCAAGACCTGATCACCACGAATACGTTCCCCATCGATATTGCGGATTCTGTTGATTCCTTCAATAGTTTGACTTTGGGGTATCGAAAGGTTTTTTCCGGAAAACAAGTAAGAAAGAACAAACAGACGAGCAGTGCTATTGCCTACATCGAACAGAGGAGAGAAATAACGTGTACTTAATTCCAACACTTCATTTTTGGCATTTCCTTGATTTCTGAAGAAGCCACGTTCCAGATTAGCCGATAGGTAACCATAATCAGTGTATTTCGAAACATTTAATCTAATGCCTCTGTATGACCGGGGGTCAAATTCATTCCAGTCCCTCCCGTATAAAATTGCGACCAAAAATCCATCGGGTATGTCTTCTGTAATGTTGAAAGCGAGGATGTTCCGTGTTTTTAGAAAGTTGATTTTACTTAAAGACAAGGCGCCTAAGAGTAGTTTTTGATTGTGGAAGATCTCATTGCTATCAAGCTTCACTGTGGGCCTCCGAAGAAAACTATTGCTGTTAAATCTTATCGCCATGTTAACAGTAGATCGCCGCCCGAGTTCGAATGCCCTTCCGCCATAGAGGTCGTAGGTTTGGCGCGAGGTTCGAAAGTTTTCTTGGAATAAGGAATCAGAGAATACAAGGTCCTCGCTAAGCTGCTCCGTCTCCAATGTAGCTTCCCCGTAGTATTTTATTTCAGGAGAGATAAAATCCCTGCGGAAACTGATACCGTTTCGTTGCCCAAGGTAGCTATCAGATTTGAATACTGTTCCGTCAATAAAGCTGTTGGAGATTCCGCGCACAGTGTATGTTGCAGCATAACCGTGGTTAGGTATTTCAACCGGGCTGTATAAATATTGAAGACCAAAGTCATGCCCAGAACCGAGGATATTACGATTCCTAAACCCCACGTCAAATTCAAAATCACTGTTGATCCCAAAACTGAAGTTCCAGGGAAACCGATCCTTGTAAATGATTACAGCATCTACACTCTGTAGATTATCTGGGTTTACCAGCAACCTTATTCGTACATCCTCTATGTATGCCAATGTCCTCAGTACTCGTTCGGTATCGGAAATGGCAAAAGGATCAACCATGTCTCCCTGGCGAAACAATAGGTAATTTCTAATCACATTCTCTCGAGTATTGTGATGCAGCTTATTGCTCCATTTGGCAAAACGAGATCTAGCCACGATGCTCGTATCATTCACATCACCATCAAGGATGTCTACAGGTATTAATTCAATCGATTGGACTTTTCTGCCCTCATATGCCTGAAAAAAGGACTCACTTTCAAGAGGTTTTTTGGTTTTTTGGGGTTCTGTTGGAGGTCTCTCAGTAACCAAGAGTTTGTAAAGTTCCTTTGTGATCCTACTTTTTTGTGCCTTTGAGTAAAGATTGCTGTAAAAATCTTTATTAACAACGTATTTATTTTTTGCAAACTGGTAATTAGTTCCTTTAGGTAGTAATAAAAACGTATCTCTCGGGGCTACATAGATAGAATCTGCAATGATGACGATTTCATTCTCCCTGACCTTCACACTGTCTTGCTGTGCCATTATCCATCGGCTAGCAACTAAAGAGGTGAGCAACAGCGCGTATTTTATCTTGAAAATCATTGGGAAAATCCCCACGTTACTTTTTGTGACCTTAATACAACTTTCAAAAGTCCGGAACTTTTCTACAAAATGCACTTTCCTACCAGGAAACGACTTGTTTTTCACATAGAAACAGCGTCAGACTGTATCCAAAATTTCTGCATTTTTTTTAGATTTAAAATTCAACTCAACACTTACTAACATGCCAAAAATGCACATTGAGCGATCTGTGAATATAGACGCTTCCCCACAAGACATTTACAAGGTTTTAAGTGATTTTAACGACTGGAGGCCATGGTCTCCCTGGCTATGTATGGAGCCCGAAGTAGAGGTAAATGTGGCAGCTGATGCTAAATCTTACGAGTGGAAAGGAAAGCGTACCGGGTCTGGGAATATGAAGATCACTGAAGAAAGAGAAAATGAGTTCATTGACTATGATCTCAATTTTCTAAAGCCATGGAAATCCTTTGCAAAGACAAATTTCACGCTGACATCAGCTGGTGATAAAACAAAGGTCACTTGGGTGATGAACAGCAGTCTTCCCTTTTTCATGTTTTTCATGAAAGGCATGATGGAGTCTTTTGTGGGTGCAGATTATGAAAGAGGGCTAGATATGCTCAAGGTTTACGTGGAAGAAGGAAAAGTGCCTTCAGATTTAGAATTTCATGGAGTAAAACCGCAAGACGGGATCTCCTGGATTGGCGTAAAAACCGAATGTTCACTGGATATAGTGGGCACTCAAATGGAAGCCGATTTTGGTATGGTTAAGTCCTATGCTGCGGATAAAGGGATCGTAGGAAGCAAGGTGATGACAATCTACCATAAATGGGATATCCCAAAAGGCAAGGTCTCCTATACTGCTGCTGTGGAATCAGAATCAGTTCCAGATGACCTACCTGATCGCTTTACCTCTGGAAAGGTTCCTTCCTCTGAATGCTACGTAATTCGTCATACGGGAAGTTACAAGCATCTGGGAAATGCCTGGGCTACGCTGTACACAATGCTCCGAAACAAGGAAATAAAGAATCGCAAACGGACTGATCCGTTTGAATTGTACTTGAATAACCCGGAAAATACTCCACAGAATGAACTTATCACAGATGTCTATTTCCCGATAAGGTGAATCGTGCCTTAAAACATATTAGACGAGCGAGCTTACTTCACATTGATGTATTGGTGCTGCGATATGATGAATCAGGATAGAAGGTCTACCTTATCAACTTGAGATTAAATCCACTGCAAGAATCTTATTCCCGTCTATCATTCTTTGGTTTCATTCCGATAAGATTATTCATAATTTTCTAATGAATTTCAAAAGTCCTAAATGATGAATCTTAGATTGTACCGTTCAATTCTATGTGTATTATGCCTCACGCTGCTTGCAAGCTCTGTTGATGCTCAGAAGAAGAAAAAGAAGAAAAAGGATGTTGATAAAACTGAGGAGGTCAAAAAGAAAAAGGAAGAGAAGAAAAAGACCATTAAGAGCGAGACCAAGAAACACGCAAAAATGGAAGGGCTTTTTACAATCTACCAAGACAGTACATCTGGAAAAATCAAGATGGAGATCAATGCAGATCAGCTTGACAAAGAGTACATGTACTTTGGGCAGGTAAAAGAAGGGGTGCTTGAGGCAGGACTTTTCAGGGGAGCCTATGGAGGAGAATTTATTTTTAAGATTTCTAAGTACTTTGATCGCCTGGAATTTGAGCGGGTAAATACCAGCTTTTACTTTGATGAGGACAACCCACTAAAAAGAGCATCGGAGGCCAATATCAGTAAGGCCATTATCGCTAGTGAAAAGATATTAGTAGATGCTGACAGTAGCTACTTAATTGATGCCAATAATCTCTTTGCTAAAGAGACGCTCACACGGATCAAACGGTCACCAAGCAACCCTAGAGCCTTTAAACTGGGAAGCATGAGTAAGGATAAGACAAAAATTCTTTCGATCAAGAACTACCCCGAAAATCTTAACTTGGCAGTACGGTATGCCTACGATAATAGTTCTCCAAAAAACTTCGGTGGTGATGCGGTAACAGATGCCAGATATGTTTCGGTAGACTATTTCTATACCCTACTAGAGGTTCCAGAAAATGACTATAAACCAAGATTTGATGATCCTCGGGTTGGGTACTTTTTGAATGAAGTAGATGATCAGACGTCACCTTCAGCAACACCTTATCGGGATTTAATCAATCGCTGGCATCTGGTGAAGAAAGATCCAAAGGCTGCAATCTCAGATCCGGTAGAGCCAATCGTCTGGTGGATTGAAAATACCACCCCTTTAGAGTGGCGAGAAACTATAAAAGAAGGTGTACTCGCTTGGAACCCAGCCTTTGAAAAAGCAGGGTTTTCTAATGCCATGGTGGTAAAAATTCAACCCGACGATGCTGAGTGGGATGCGGGAGATATTCGCTACAATGTGCTTCGCTGGACCAGCTCACCAAATCCTCCTTTTGGAGGCTATGGTCCAAGCTTCACTAATCCCCGCACTGGGCAGATCCTGGGAGCGGACATAATGCTTGAGTTTGTTCACTTCGCAAACCGTGTGAAGTATGACAAAATCTTAAACCTAACCTCTTTTGCAGATACTCCCGTGGTTGACTTGGACAATCACGATAACCATAGGTATTGTAATTATGGAGATTTCATGCAGCAAAATTTGCTTTTTGGACGGCTTGCTGCTGGCATTAGCGCAGACGAGAGTTTCGTTATGGAAGGCATTAAAAAGGAATCAATGATTGAACTGATACTTCATGAGGTGGGGCATACGCTGGGCCTTAATCATAACATGAAGGCTTCTCAATTGCTGTCTCCAGATCAATTGGTCAATAATACCACTGGAGTACTTACAGGTTCAGTAATGGATTATGTGGTGGTAAACGTCACAAAGGATCGCTCTAAGCAAGGAAATTATTATTCAACCAAAGCAGGTCCATATGACATTTGGGCGATCCAGTTTGGCTATACTCCTTTTGCATCCGAAGCGGAAAGAGAAGAGCTTCTGAGCAGGTCCACTGAGCCGCAATTGATCTTTGGAAACGATGCAGATGACATGAGATCACCTGGAAAAGCAATTGATCCGAGGGTGAATACGGGAGACCTTTCTAATGATGCAATTGGTTACAGTATTGATCGATTTGAGACCGTGCGTAACCTTATGGAGGATCTCAAGGATAACACATTGGAGGACGGTGATACTTACCAGGAACTTAGACAGAACTTTTATATCCTTAGTGGCCAATATGCTGGCGCATCAAAAGTGGTGTCGAGATACATTGGAGGTGTTTACGTAGATCGTGCTGTAGAAGGCCAGGAAGGTGGTGACCAGCCTTTTACACCTGTTGCGTATACAGATCAAAAGCGAGCAATGAAAGCACTTGATAAGTACGTTTTCGGCTCCAATGCATGGCAAGCACCCGCCTCTTTGTACAATTACCTTGCAATGCAGCGACGTGGCTACAACTTCTTTTCTTCCCCTGAAGATCCCAAAATTCATAGCTTGGTCATGAGCATTCAAAGACAAGCACTTAGCCACCTTTTGCATCAAAACACTTTGCAACGCCTGATCGATTCTGAGCTGTACGGCAATAAGTATGATCTAGGCGAGATGATGACCGAATTGAACGACATTATTATGAAGTGGGACATCTACGGCAATGTCAACACTTTCCGGCAAAATCTTCAGATTGAGTATGCATCTAAACTGGCCTCTATTGTTGGAGACACCAAGAATTACACGCATCCGGTAAGGTCGATGGCGCTATATAATCTTAAGCAGATTGATAAGCTGGCTTCAAATAACAGCGGAAACACGCTTTCAAAGGCACATAAAGAACATCTGAAGGTGATTGTGGAGGAAGTATTGGATTAGATCTCTCTCTTGATGCTTTTGGTAGTAGTTGAGTTTTATTAATCTCCGAACCATATAATTCTTTTAATGGCATATATGAATTGAATTCAACGAGGTATAGAAGATTGATAACATATTGTGGGGTTTTTATCAAATTAGGAAATTCATTCAAGGTTCTGTAGGTGATTTTGAACAGACACTACAGTTCATCCTCTATTCTTGACGATTCAGTAGTTTACTTCTTTTACTATTCATGAAGAATTTTAATCTTCGAATCTCGAAAAGAACAACTAGGGGAGTATGAAAAAAGTGAAGAACCGAAGTTTATTTTTATTTTATGCTATGTGCATGGGGCTGTATGCCGAGGCACAATTATTTGTAGAGAAGCAGACACGTCACCGATTTGCCCAGAATTTGATCGGATTAGATTTACAGACGAGTCTGGGCGGGCAGACTTTTTTTGAGAACACGAGCGGTCAAATTCAATCGCTGGACCTTGAAAGCACCAGCCGAGCTCGAATCATTTTAGGTGGCCTACACTTTTGGGGTCATGCCGACTTCTATATTGCCATACCGGTATTGTTTCCCAGGGTGCAAGCACAGAACCAAACCATCTTTTTTACCACAGGCGTAGAGACGGTTTTCAAATATTATCCCTGGCGTCTAGAAGCAGGAAAGCTTCGGCCATACCTTGGCATTTCGTTGGCTCCAAACTACTTCGAGCAGGATAATGAAAATCTTCAATACAGCGAAGGAGACCAGTTATCGCATGTTTCGGTTCCTATTATGGGAGGGCTTTCGTATATCAAAGGAAACAAGGTTTTTGAAGCTGGGTTAACCTGGAATTATGCCAATGAACAGCGCTATTACGTGAACAGAACCAGTTTTCAAAACATCAAAACACCACCTCTTTTTGCGACAGTAGCCTTAAAATTTTTCTTTGATACTACAGTAGGAGCGGAGGATAGTTGGGAGTCTGGACGGACTCAGAAGCAGGTCGATGCACTCGCCAGTAAAGGATTGTTAGATGGCTTTTTTCTAGGGGCTGGACTATCCTCGGCATGGTGGATGGGACGGAGTAGTTATAATGAACAAAACCGGCCATATATTCAAAATTATGGCGTGTCGCTGCTGGGGGATTTTAGTTTAGGCTACTATTGGCACAAGCCGGATATTAATCTTTCCGCCAACTACAGGGCGTACAGTGCTTCCGCCAACGTTTATGGCGCTCAGCAGGTCTTAAGAAGAAAATCATTCGGTATTGAATTGACGAAGTATTTACTCGATTACCATGGGTTCGATCCATTTGTGGGACCTATTTTGACTTACGAAAAATTGAGTTTTATCGAGTCTTTCGAGGAATCCTTGACGCAAGATCTAGATGATGATAAGCTGGGCTGGGGAGTAACCATGGGCTGGGATATCCGTCCGGATCGTAGGCAAAGTTGGATACTGCGTACCAGCCTTCGTTGGTTCCCAACGCTTGATTTATCGGTGGAGGAATCTTCCGCTGTTTCCTTCCGCAATATCGAATTCAATTTTATCCAGTTGATTTTGTACCCAAATAGAATTCTAAAGAGGGGCTAAAAAGCAAGCGAATTTTTATGTGTAACTGGTTACTAGTGCGCTTAAAGATCTTTGACTTCTAATGGTAGCTAGTTAATCACTTGGCTTTCATCACTCGAAAGGGTGTGTTCTTTTTGATAATCTGTGGGGGTCATCCCGAACTCTTTTTTGAAGCAGGATCTAAAATACTTCGCATCAATAAAGCCCACTTCGTACATTATCTCATTCACTGAATACCTGTTTTTCACCAGGAGTTGCGCAGCACGTTTTAATCTAATGGATCTGATAAATGAATTTGCAGTTTTGCCTACCAGCACTTTTAATTTTTTGTTCAGGTGTAATTGTGACATTCCGCATTCACTTGCCAGCATTTCTACTGTAAACTCAGTAAGCCCAATATTTTTTTCTATGAAAGCCATCACCCGATTCATGAATTTCTCATCAAGCGAGGTTACTTCGATCTCGTTCGGTTCCAGGCTAATATTCTTTCTTATTTTTTGCAGCAAAGTTTTACGAGTCGATAGTAAAGATTTGATCCTGGCTTCAAGCTCCACCATTTCGAATGGTTTCCCCAAGTATGCATCCGCACCTTTTCCGTACCCTTTTATCCGATGATCAGTCGATTTCCTTGCAGTAATTAGGATTACCGGAATGTGGTTGATTCTTTCATCCTCTTTGAGTTTTTCACAAAACTCAAAGCCATCCATTTCCGGCATCATTACATCGCTTACCACCAAGTCAATGTCTTCTTGCAGGCATTTCTCTAGTGCTTCTTTGCCGTTTTTGGCTAGATGAATATTGTAAACAGATTTGAAGTGATCCTCCAGATAGAAAAGTATGTCATTATTGTCTTCTACGATAAGAATGGTATCTTCAATCACAGGATTTCGATCTGAGTCAGTTACTTCATAGGTGTCTTCAACCAACCAATTCACATCTTTGCTGAAACCCTCAATGATCTCTTCTTCATCTGAAAGAGCATGTCCTTCAAATTTGGATTCCGCAAATGGTAGCTCTAAAACAAATTTGGTACCCACTCCCTTTTTGGAAGTGAAGGATATTTCTCCATTGTAGAGTTCTACCAGGGATTTCGTGTAACTAAGACCAATTCCGGTTCCTACAGTTTCTGTTCTGTGTTTTCCATTGGTAAACCGACTGAATATTTTGGACTGCAGCTTTTGATCAATTCCAATGCCTGTATCAATAATCTCTAGCGCGTAAATCTCATCATTTCTTTTTTCTATGGTAACTGTAATTTCCCCTTCTTTCTCAGTGAACTTAAATGCATTTGAGAGCAGGTTGAACATAATGCGTTCTAAAATATCCTTGTCATAATATCCTACAATGGACTGCTCACATATAAGTGTGTAGTCGATATCCTTTTTTCTAGACAGCTCTTTAAAATTCTCAAAAAGCGCTTTGAGGTATTTGGAGATATCTCCTTTCACCAGATTTAGTGGCATTTGGCCCTGCTCCACTTTTCGAAAGTCAAGCAATTGATTGATTAGGTTTAGAAGGATTTGAGAGTTTCTTTGAATTTTATTGAAGTAGGTCTCTCTTTCCTCATTTGAAAGATTTTTATAAACAGACTTGAGCCTATCAACTAGACCTAAGATAAGTGTAAGAGGGGTCCTGAATTCATGTGATACATTCGTGTAGAACTTGAGTTTTAGTTGACTCAATTCTTCTATTTTTTCCTTTTCAAGATGCTCTATTTGAAGCTCACTCTTTTTACTGTTGGTAATGATGGTATATTTTCTGAAAAACCACAGCGCAATCAAAAAAATTATTGCGTAGATGCCTTTCGCAAAATAGGTATTCCAGATGGGTCTACTCACTTCTATGACCAACTCCTTGTGATCATCTCCCATGTAGCCATCGGCATTGCTCGCTTTGACCTTAAAAATGTACTTTCCAGGAGGGATATTAGTATACTTTGCTACCCTGTTACCTGATCCAACATTGTTCCATGAATCATCAAAATTTTCTAGAATGTAGGAATACTTGTTTTTTGTAGGGGAGGTGAAATTGAGGCCGGCAAAGGAGATGGAGAAGCTACTTTCTTTGTGCTTTAATTTCAGGAGTTCTGTACTGTTTATTGTGCGCTCAAGCAGAACCCTACCATTTAGCTCGGAGCCTGGTACTACTACTTCATTTAGGACAGTAAGGCTATTAAAAACCACATTGGTTGCCGAGTAATCGCTGGTTATCTCTTCGGGGTAAAAGCTATTGAAACCATTAACCCCGCCAAATAGCATTTGTCCGTCTGCCAATTTGATGGATGCAAGTTCTCCAAATTCCAGATCTTGTAAACCGTCTGCGATTCCGTAATTTGAGATGTCACCTGTAACAGGATTAAGCTTACTCAGGCCGTAGTTCGTGCCAATCCACAAATTTTCGAAATTATCCTCTTCAATAGACTTAATTACATTACTAGGGAATCCATCATTTACTGAGTATCTGAGAAAACGATCATTCCCAGTAGAGTCGCCAGGAAGGACCTTATTTAAGCCTCCACCAAGTGTACCTATCCATAGTGTTCCGTTATTTGATTTAAAAATCGGTAAAACGTAATCGTAACTCAAGCTTGTAGAATCCCCCGGAATATTTGTGTAGTCCACTACCTTCGAACGCTCAGCTTTCCTGACACCATCGATCAACTTATTTACTCCACTGTCTGTACCAATCCATATGTTCCCTTCCTTATCCTCTGCCACACTTCTTATAATATTGGAAAGAAGCCCATTTGAGACGTTGATCTTGTGCATGTCAACCACCTCGGCATCATCATTCAACTCGTAGTAGTACATCCCTTTGCCATAAGATCCAGCCCACAGGTTTCTTTTAGAATCTTGCAAAAGGCAAAAAATCGGCGATCCTGGACGAGGTGAAATCGGGACGGGGGAGAGACCCTTGGCAGGTTCGATCTGAATAAGGTTAGAAAAGGCACTTGTGCCGATGTATACAATTTCTTTTTTGGCGAATGTTGCTGCTTCAATTGAAAAAACGAAATTCTGCTCAGAATTAGGAACACTCATATTCTTAAACCCTGACTGAAAAGCATAGTCTTCATCTTCCATTTTTAAAATATTGTACCCACCTCCTTCAGTCCCGATCCAGATATTTCCTTTACTGTCACTTTCGAGCGCCCTGATCTTATTAAAAGAAATGCTGCCGGGTGTATTTTGTCGATTAAAATGTTGGAAGTTCTTCTTGTTGGGATTGTAAAGATTCAATCCGTTCCCATTCGTACCTATCCAGATAAGGTTGTTATTGTCTTCAATAATTGACAAGATGATGTTCCCACTTATGCTGTTAGGTGCAGCTAGTGAGTTCTCAAATTTGTGTTTTTCAATGTTGCCATTTTTACGGTAAAGGGCATATAATCCTTGGTTAGTTGCATACCAAATATTTCGGTTGCCATCAGAAAAGTGATCACCGATGCCCTTCTGCTTGGATAGCACATAAGCTTTCGGCTCGTTTGTTTCTAAACCCTTAAATGGTATAGCGTAGAGCCCCCTCGAATCTGAAACAATTAAAGAAGTATCATTTTCTGAAATGTGCCTTATAGCATCAAGTGAACCAATCTGGTACGGAATGAATTGGTGCTTTCCTTGTCCAGTTTTTCCGAAATACCTAAGCAATCCATTTTGCCCGCCAAACCACAATCTTCCTGTTTTATCGCAAAAGCCTGTGTAAATTCTATTGTCTTCATAATAAAATCTATCTATGGTCCATGAACCATCCTTTGTAGGGATTATGATATTGAGTCCTTTTTTGGCGAGCGCCCATATTTTACCAGCTTCATCTGAGAATACTTGGCTAATGTTTTTATCAGTAAGAGATTGATCAATGCCGCCGATATTAATAAACTGATCAGCGCCTCTTGCATATTGCATAAGGCCCTTGTCGTCGGTACCAATCCAAAGATTACCCAATGAATCTTCAGCAATGGCGCTTATGAGATTGGATGCAATGTTGTACCGATCATTTTCACCCCTTATATATTGCTTGAAGTGGTATCCGTCAAAGCGATTAAGCCCACCGTGGGTCCCAACCCATAGATAACCATCTGAATCCTGGAAAATTGCACGTACATCATTTTGAGAAAGTCCTGTTTGCGAGGAGTAATGCTCAAATCTGCCGTGTAATTGAAGATCTTGAGCTTGGAGTAAACCACCGGATCCTACGATCAGTAGTATGAGCTGTAAACCTTTTCTGAATCTGAATTTATCAAGTAAGAAAAATGAAAGCATAGAAAGCGAAAATGCGCTGATTAAATGACTTACAGAAGGACTTTTACAAAAACACAATTTTTTACCATTAATCTGATAAAAGCTTAAAAAAAGGCGATTTTAGAGGTGTTTTTTTACTTTTTCAAAAAATACCCCCGCTAATCCAATCTAAAATTAAACCGCGTGGGTGGGTCGAAAAAATAATTTTGAGCATGGATAAATCAACCAGTACTGTTGTGGAATGTAATCCACCGAACAATCTGCGAGCGATGCTTCCAAAGCTTACAATAACAATTCTAACTAGACATTTATGAGAGAAAATTATACTATTAAGATGCCAGGCTTTGCCGGGTTTCGATTAGTGATGATGCTGTTATTTCTGTCCTTAGCGATGATCGCTAAAGGTCAAAACACAGTCTCAGGGAGGTGCAAGCTGGCCTTCACCGTGCTCTTTTACGATGCGGTCGACCACCTCTTGGGTCTCGGCATCCAGCACGTTGAAGCGCAACGCCATGCCCGGCTTTGCGTCCGACCGAATGCTGACAACGACACCTTCGCCCCGTAGGGCCCGGGAACCGTCGGCGAGCAGAAGCTCAAAGCGAATGCGCGTGCCGGTGGGCTTAGGTGCGCGTGTGCGCAAAAAGAGACCGGCCGAGGAGATGTTCTCGGCGTACCGCTCCACCAGCTCGTCGAGCGTTTTGTAGCGCAGAGTGATCCTCAGCGAGACCGTTTCGGTTCCCCCGGACACCGGGCCGACCAT
>JBCCLV010000044.1:0-29880 GCA_039026695.1 Bacteroidota bacterium | reverse complement strand
CTTTCCTTTGAATTTTGAAAGGTTTTCTGCTTCAACCACCAGCTCTTCGTATTTCCTTTTCCAATAGTCAGTAAGTCTTTGCTTATCCTCATAAAACTGCTTTTTCCGCTCAAAAAAGGTAGAAATTTTATTCCAAAATGCAGTCTCGAGTTCTTCATGTTTGTGCTCCTCTACATTTCCTGTTTTGATCCATCTGGCCTTTAAATCATGGGCTTTTTCAGTGGCTTCTTTCCAGCTTACGATTTCTTCCAGTTCGTCAGCTTCGTCTATTAAAGCATCTTTAATGGCTGAATTACGAGCTCGGTTTTCATCAATTTTTGATCTAATAAGCTTCTCGTAATGCAAAAGGGTAGATAGCAACTGACTGTAATCGCCAAGCCCATCGTGCTCAGGTAGGTGCTCCTTAAGATGGATCAATTTCATCAAATAAGAGCCTTGGTTTTCTGCTTGATCAATTGTTTCTGTTATTTGATCGATTGACTGACTTAGGTCTGCAAATTTCTCGACAAAAAAAGCTGTGGATTTTTCAATGTCATCATCACGCACTTCCCCGATTTCTCTCTCCGGATACTCGCCCCACTCTCTCCGGAAGATCTTTCCCGCCTGCACGTATCCAAAAGGTATTTCAGTCATTTCGCGTAGCGATTTTTCTAAATGAGAGGTATGGTGGTATCTTCGATTTTCAATCAAACTTACAAATGTCAGACGAAAAGATCATCTTCTCCATGTCGGGGGTTTCCAAGATTTACCCTCCCCAAAAACAAGTGCTCAAAAACATCTATCTGTCCTTCTTTTACGGCGCGAAAATAGGGGTCTTGGGTTTGAATGGAGCTGGAAAGAGTTCACTGCTGAGAATCATTGCAGGTGTAGATAATGAATACCAGGGTGATGTGGTGTTTTCTCCCGGCTTTTCTGTGGGCATGCTGGAACAGGAGCCAGACCTTGATCCTGAGAAAACCGTGATGGAAGTAGTGAGAGAAGGGGTAAAAGAAATTAATCAGCTGCTCAAGGAATACGATGAAGTAAATGCAAAATTCAGTGAGCCGGAGATTCTGGAAGATCCTGATAAGATGAATAAGCTCATTGAGCGGCAAGGTGAGATCCAGGAACGTCTGGATGCAACAGGCGCATGGGAGATAGACCACAAATTGCAGCGTGCAATGGACGCACTGCGTACACCACCCGAAGACGCGATCATCAAAAACCTATCAGGAGGGGAAAAAAGGCGCGTTGCCTTGTGCAGGTTACTTCTGGAACAACCGGATATACTGCTATTAGACGAACCTACTAACCATCTGGATGCAGAGTCAGTGTTGTGGCTGGAGCAGCACCTCCAGCAATATGAAGGAACAATTATCGCTGTAACACATGATCGCTACTTCCTAGACAATGTAGCCGGCTGGATATTGGAACTTGACCGGGGAGAAGGTATTCCCTGGAAAGGGAACTACTCGAGCTGGCTTGAGCAAAAAGAAAAACGACTAGCACAGGAGGAGAAGCAGGAATCTAAGCGCCAAAAAACACTACAGCGAGAACTGGAATGGGTAAGAATGGGACAAAAGGCTCGCCAGGCCAAAGGCAAGGCTCGATTAAATGCCTATGATAAACTCATGGGACAGGAGGCAAAAGAGAGAGAAAAGAACTTGGAATTGTATATCCCCCCAGGCCCGCGATTGGGGGCCAAAGTGATTGAAGTGAATGGAGTCTCTAAAGCCTTTGGTGATAAGCTTCTGTTCGATAATTTATCTTTTGATCTTCCTCAAGGTGGAATCGTAGGTGTGATTGGGCCCAATGGAGCAGGTAAATCTACGCTTTTCAAGTTGATTACCGGAAATGAGCAACCTGATGCAGGAAGTTTCGAAGTAGGTGAAACTGTAGAGATGAGCTACGTAGACCAAGAGCACGACCAACTCTTACCTGATAAAACGGTTTTTCAAATCATTTCTGAAGGGAATGAAATCATCAATTTGGGTGGAAGGGAGATGAATGCGAGAGCATACGTAAGCAAATTCAATTTTACCGGTCCAGATCAGGAAAAGAAAGTATCGAAGCTTTCTGGCGGAGAAAGAAACCGGGTTCATTTGGCGCTTACCTTGAAGAAAAGTGCCAACCTCATTCTGCTGGATGAACCTACCAATGACCTGGACGTAAACACCTTGAGGGCTTTAGAGGAGGCGCTTGAAAATTTTGCAGGATGCGCAGTGGTTATTTCGCACGATCGTTGGTTCTTGGATCGAATTGCAACGCATATTTTGGCATTTGAGGGAGACTCACAAGCGTACTGGTTTGAGGGTAATTTTTCTGATTACGAAGAAAACCGAAAAAAGAGGCTAGGTGACGAAGCTCCTACACGAATCAAGTACAAGAAACTTATGGCCTAGAAAATGAAGGCAGACCCTTTTTTACACAACCAAATTAAAACGTGATGAGACCCTTGCAAATCTGCGGATTACTTTGCGAAATGGAGTTTGGAGGTTAGGTTTGTAATACATTTAGAATCCCTCTAAATTACAGTGCTAAGCAATTCTGATCAATTTATTCTACAGATAGCGGTTGAATCTGAAAAACAGTATCATCTGAAGAAGAAGAAAAAGAAAAAATTGAAAAAGGAGTGCTGTGAAAAATTCATGAAAAAGAAAGGTAAATATTGCGGGTCTTGTCCTGTTTTGTATGGAGCGTGTTAATAAACAGGAGGAGATTTTTGCGATAAAAAGCGCGTCTATAAGCCAATGCGAGCGTTCTGATTCGTTTTTGCTTACTTATGAGGACGAAGAACTCACTTTTCGACTATGTGATTTATACGCTTTTCGAAAGACCCTTATGTCTTTTGATATTGTAGAATTACTAGACCCTAATGCGCCAGACGTAGAGATAATTTACCTACCAAACTGCGATCGCTTTTTACTTCTTACGCTCAAGCAGATCCTTCAATTTAGAGAGCTTCTTAACGGCACCTTCAATACTTTAGCCCTTAACTCAAGCATTCAGAAAATCCTACGAAGAAACGTTTTCAATTTCTGAGTGTTTAGTCTGAAAATCGAGCAAAGAAGGTAAACAATGAAAGATGTATTAAGAAGGCAACACGTTCTCAAGGATGAGATTGTTGACATAATAAATAGGCAAATTAAAATGGAGGCGCACTCCTCTGCTGCATATCTAGCTATGGCAGCATGGTGTGATGTACGAGGATACGACAACAGTGCAGAATTCTTTTTTAATCAATCAAAAGATGAACGCAAGCACCAGTTAAAACTTTTCCATTATTTGTGTGATATGGAATGCCCTGCAATCTCACCTGCTATAGGTGAAAGCCAGCACGAATTTGGAACCTTAAGGGATGTTTTTGAAAAAGCCTTGGATATGGAAATAGCTGTATCTGATGCCATTCATGAAATTGTAGATGAGTGCCGCAAGCAACATGACATTGCTACTGAAGAATTCATGAAGTGGTTTGTGATGGAGCAAATTGAGGAAGAATACGTGGCACGTCGTGCAGTGGAACTTTTTGAGGTTCTAGGTGAAGATAAGATTGCGCTTGGAATGTTTGAAGAGAGAATTCTTGACGTAGAATACAAGCCTGCGTAAAGAGAATATCAAAGTTTTTATAAAGCCCGGTATGTCGCCGGGCTTTTTTTGTGTCTGCAAGGCGGTACTAGATAAACCATTGTGATGGTGCTTTCAAATTCACTATCTTCATATGTCAGTCACAAAATCCACTTTCATGAAAATCACCTCACCACTTAACTGCCTCATTACTTCAATTTTATGCATAGCCTCGTTTGAAGGGTCGGCACAGGAGCCACCACACCTGCGCTACATTCCCCATCCTTTGGATACACTTTCTGAAAACGGGGTAAAAACGATGACGATCTTTTACAATGACCTAAACGCAGGAGGTAATCCTGAGGAAAAAGGAATTGCACTGGGAAGATACAAATGGGACAGTAAGGGGAGGATACAATACGCAGCAGTACTGGAAAACAGCTACGGAACTATCTATGGCAAAGACTCCACATTTTGGATTTACAAAGGTGACTCTATCATTATGTCAGGGAGTAAATTCAATTTTGATCCCGATTATTCAGATAATCGTTTTGATTTGGATTTTTCCGATCCCTATGGTTTAGAATTACCACCGATGATTGAAGATATAGATTGGGAAGTGCCAGAAACCATTTCTCTAATGAAAGATGGAAAAATCATCAAAGAGCTCAATGGCGGCATTACAAGGACTTTTAGTTATGATCCATCTAAAAGACTTTCTACCATCAATACGGTAAATCAAGACCGGATAGATGAAGGCATGGGAGGTCTAGCTTCAGAAATTTACCTTTATAATGAAGCTGGGCTGATGGTTGAAAAGAAAAAAATGCAGCAAATCGGTGAGGCGAGTGATACGTTGATTTTTACTTACGAGTATGATGAGATGGGCAAGTTGCAGTCTTACTATCAGCCGTCTTCATTGTCGGCGGGCAGGAAATATGAGCTTTTCTACAATGAGCAAGGGGACCTAGAACGAAAGGCACATATTTTTAACACCTTCCAATCTTCTGGTCCTCCAGATTATAAAAGGAAGAAAATCCAGATAAAATTTGAGACGCTGTATAAGTACGAAAATGGACTACTAAAAAGTGAGAAGCTCCTGCGAGATGGAGAAGGAGAGTATGGTAAGTACTTTGGCTACAAGTACAATGATGAAGGGCTGATCTACCAGAAGTCTGCTTTAGATATCACTTCTGACGAGCCCTACGAGGTTTTCACCTACATCTATACCTATTGGGGTTCTTAATTCGAAGAGAAACCCTGGCAACAGGTGCTTTTCTTTCTAAGCTTAAAAGCGCTGAGTGCATCACTTTTTGAGCAGTCCTGCCTTGTTTTATTCAAGTTTTGTATGATTCAATAGGTTGTTTTTCTACACTTGCAAAACATAGCGCTACCTCTAGAGCACAGCGGCACACTTGTTAACTCAAACTGATTAAATCCTAACAATACTTCTAACCCAATGTCATATCAAATACTTAACGGAAAAAGAGGCATCATTTCAGGTGCTCTGGACAAAAACTCAATCGCATGGAAAGTGGCTCAAAAAGCACATGCACAGGGCGCAAAGTTTACCCTCACAAACGCACCCATCGCCATGAGAATGGGTGAATTACCCAAGTTAGGTGAGGAAACCGGAGCGGAGATCATACCTGCTGATGCTACCTCGGTGGAGGATCTGGAAAACCTTTATACAAAATCGATGGAGGTGCTGGGAGGCAAGATTGATTTTGTACTGCACTCCATCGGCATGAGTCCCAACGTGCGAAAAGGAAAAGACTATGGGAACTTAAACTACGATTGGTTTCAAAAGACCTTGGACGTTTCGGCTCTTTCTTTCCACAAGATGATGCAAGTTGCCGAAAAGTTGGATGCTATGAACGAGTGGGGTTCTATTTTGGGCCTATCCTACATAGCAGCCCAACGTACTTTTCCTGACTATGGCGACATGGCCCAGGCAAAAGCGGTCTTAGAGTCAATTGCGCGCAGTTATGGCTATCGAATGGGCAAGAGTAAGAAGGTCCGGGTGAATACAATCTCTCAATCACCCACGATGACTACAGCAGGGTCTGGAGTACCCGGCTTTGATGTATTCTTCAATTACGCTGATAAAATGTCGCCTTTGGGCAACGCAGACGCTGAAAGCTGTGCGGATTACTGTATTGCAATGTTTTCAGACCTAACCCGAATGGTTACCATGCAGAACCTGATGCATGATGGGGGCTTCTCCGCTTCCGGAATTACTGAAGATTTGATTGAGGAGCTTCAAAAATAGGCTTACGGGTTGCAGGATTTAGTCATTTAGCCTCATCAAATTAACGTTAGTTTTTTCATACCATGATCGCCTTTCCTAATGCTAAGATCAACTTAGGATTAAACGTGGTAAAAAAGCGTGAAGATGGTTTTCATGACATAGAGAGTTGCTTTTACCCGATTCCCTGGCAGGATTGCTTGGAAGTAATCAAAGCAGATGAGTTTTCATTCCATTCCTATGGCTTAACTATTCCCGGGGACTGGAAGTCCAATTTGTGCGTGCAGGCATACCAGCTACTTCAAGAAGCTTACCATATACCTCCTGTGGAAATTCACCTGCTTAAGCAAATCCCAATGGGTGCAGGACTTGGTGGAGGTTCATCCGATGGAGCTTGGACACTAAAACTTTTAAACGGCCTTTTTGAGTTAGGGCTTTCAGATGAATCCTTGGAATCACTTGCACTTAAGCTGGGTAGTGACTGTCCTTTTTTTATCCGCAATCAGGCGGCGCTTGCGAAGGGGAAAGGTGAATTCCTTACTCCCATTGATCTCAATCTGACTGGATACTACTTGGGAATTAAAAACCCGGGTATCCACATTTCTACGGCGGAAGCTTATGCGGGAGTGCTTCCAAAGTTGCCCAAGCAGCTTTGTGAGGATATACTAAATGCACCGGTAAACAACTGGAAAAACCTGCTCACCAATGATTTTGAACAATCAGTCTTCAAAAACCATCCTGAGATTGAAGCTATAAAGGGTGCGATGTACAGCGCTGGAGCGATTTACGCATCCATGACCGGAAGTGGTAGTACGGTCTTTGGGATCTTTGCCAATAAAATCAACGATGACTGGAAATGGTTGACGCTGTAAAAAGCCTCGACCAATTTTGCCGAAATTTGACTGTCAAGAAAGTTTCCAGTTTTTATATAAAATGGGCTCTTTTACCTTGATTTTAACCACCAATTTGGGCTCAGTCTTCCAACTTTACGGCAGTTCCGCTAGCACTTACCATCAGCATACCAGAATCTTTCCCCACTGTTTCATAATCAAGATCGATTGCTAAGATGGCGTTTGCTCCTTTGCTCTTGGCGATATCTACCATCTCTTGCACTGCGATGTTTTTGGCATCTTTCAGGGATTTTTCATACGCGCCTGACCTCCCGCCTACTATATCAGTGATTGAAGCAAAGAAGTCTTTGAAAATATTGGCACCAATGATTGCCTCTCCGGTGACCATGCCGTAGTAGGTATTCACTTTTCTTCCTTCCACGGTATTTGTTGTCGTCAATAACATGTTATCTAATTATATCTGTTGTAAGTGCTTTTTTTCTATGTCGCCGATTAAGTACCGGATACAATGAAACCGAAATTAATATCAAACCGGTCCCCAAATAGAATTCGATGCTCATTTCTTCACGGCTTCCAAAAATTACTAGCGCCAAGATGATCCCGTAGACAGGCTCGAGATTCACGACTAAGTTTATTGAGAATGCAGAAAGCCGCTTCATCAATTCGACAGAGGCGGAGTAGGCATAGACTGTGCAAGCAAGCGCCAAAATAAGTAACCAAAGCCAATCAGATGCCGTGGGAACCCATAGAATCTGCTCCACAAAAAAAGTGGTGTAAGTCGGGAAAAAGATCAAAATTGAAACGCAAGCTCCCAGCATTTCATAAAATGTGATGACAAAAGGATCATACCTTTTGGAAAGCTTGCCATTGATCACAGTAAACACTGCTGAAATAAATGCCGAAAAAATGGCAACCAGCAGACCAGTGAGAAAACTGAACTCTACATTAAATATTACCCCGATTCCTGCAAACGCAATAACACTCAGTATCACTTCAAAGCCTTTTACCTTTTGTTTTTGAGCTAAAGGTTCCAATAAGCTTGTCCAAAGGGAACATGTCGCCATTCCTGCCAGACATACTGATGCGTTTGATAACCGAGCTGATAGGAAAAAAGTAATCCAATGGATCGCGATCAGCGCTCCCGTGCCTATGATGATCCAAAACGCGCGTATGGGAAGCCTAAAGTTTCGTTTCTGAAAATACAGTAGGACCACTAGTCCTAGTGAAGCAATTAAGGTTCTGAAAAAGACAACTTCAACGGGAGGTAGGGTAATAAGCAGGCCGAGGATTGCGGTAAAACCCCAAATAAGCACAATGAAATGGAGGTGAAGAAAGTCTTTATTCTCCAGTGTCATCTGGGTACGGTTTTATAAAGAAGTACTGATACTACCGAAAAGATGATATTTGGCACCCAGATTGCCAGAATCGTATTTATGCTCCCAGCTTCAGCGATGGACTTAGCGAGTATGAAGGCGATAATGAACATGAAAGCAATGAGAAAGCCGAGCGCAATTTGAAAACCAGTGCCTCTTCTGCTTTTTCGCGCCGATACAATTAAACCAATTGCCATGAGTATGACCACTGTAAAAGGCTGCATATACCTGATATACTTTTCTATTTCGTAAAGGGGGACGTCATCTGCTCCTCGTGATTTTTGCAGTTTTATGTATTCATTGAGTTCTTTTAATGTCATGGTTTCCCAATGCCTGTCTTTATTTCCAAAGTCGGCTGGGCGGAGATTCATCAGTGTATCCAGTTCTCGGCCATCTTCAATGATTTCATTTACATCCGTGAGTGACCTTCTCTGCCACCGTTTCAATTGCCATTGCTCAGTGCTATCTATCCAGAGCAATTGCCTGGCGGTAATCTTATCAATAAGTTCTGTACCGTTAAATCGCTCCAGCGTTACTGTAGTACCAATGTCCCTCCGGTTGTCATAGCGGTAGAGATAGACGTATCCTTCATCGCTGATCTTGAAGTGTATGTGTTTGTCTGTGTTGTAAAAAGGGTCCTCCAGGTTTTCCAACTCAAATTGGATTCTAAACTTGTTGGCCTCTGGTATAATGTAGCTATTCAAATAGAAGCTGGATGTACCGATGATGATTGCCCCGATAAGGTATGGAAACATCATCCGCTTGAAGCTGATGCCAGAAGCTAAGATGGCAATGATCTCGGTCTTGGCCGCCATTCGGGCAGTAACCAGGACCGTAGTTATAAAAACGGTAATTGGCGTAAGCAGGCTGGCGATGTAAGGCATGAAACTCAGGTAGTAATCTCTGATCTGTGCACCCGTGACTTCATTTTTTATGAAATCATCATTTTTTTCAGTGAAGTCGATCACGCAGATAATGAGTTCCAGCATACCGACCACAAAGACAAAGGTGATCAGCAACTTTTTGAGGATATACCAGTCGATCTTCTTCACTACGATTTTCTACTAGAGTCTTTTAGAGATCTTATCAATAATACTGGCTTTCCATTGTCCAAAACCATTTTCCAGGATCTGCTTGCGGGCTTCTGTAACTAGCCAGAGATAAAAACTTAGATTCTGGATGCTAGCAATTTGTGCGCCAAGCATCTCCTTACTCATGATTAAGTGGCGAAGGTACGCCTTGGTATAAGTAGAACTCACATAGCCTGTGAGCCCGGGATCAATGGTACTAAAATCTTCTTTCCATTTTTCGTTACGAATGTTGATGATGCCTTCTGTAGTAAATAGCATTCCATTCCGTGCATTCCGTGTAGGCATTACACAATCAAACATGTCTACACCAAGCGCAATACATTCTAGCAAATTTGCTGGGGTGCCTACCCCCATCAAGTACCTGGGTTTGTCCTGTGGAAGGATCTTGCAGACATGATCAGTCATGGCATACATATCCTCAGCAGGCTCCCCTACAGAAAGTCCACCGATTGCATTTCCAGGCCTTTCTTGCTTGGCTATGTACTCTGCAGATTGCGTTCGAAGATCTTTGTATACGCTCCCTTGCACGATAGGGAAGAGCGTTTGATCATAATTGTATTGTGGGTCGGTACTATCAAATCGACTGATGCACCTATCAAGCCATCTATGGGTCATGTGCATTGATTTTTCTGCATAATCATGCGCACACGGGTAGGGAGTACACTCATCGAAAGCCATGATGATGTCTGCACCTATGGTACGCTGTATGTCCATAATTGACTCTGGTGTGAAAAAATGGCGAGATCCATCCTTATGAGATTGAAAGTGAACCCCTTCCTCCACGATTTTCCTACTTTCTGCAAGTGAATAAACTTGGTAGCCTCCACTATCGGTAAGGATGGGCTTTTCCCAACCATTAAAACGATGCAGCCCGCCTGCTTTTTTGATAACATCAAGTCCCGGGCGCATATACAGGTGATAGGTATTTCCTAGTATGATCTTTGCGCAGATGTCGTCAGCTAGTTCTCGTTGATGCACCGCTTTCACTGTGCCTGCTGTCCCTACCGGCATAAAAATTGGCGTAGGAATCTCTCCATGGTCGGTGGTGATAATTCCAGCACGAGCGGAGGATTTACTATCCTTGTGGAGCAACTTAAAACGCATGGATGGCAAAAGTAGGAATGCTGCTATAAACAAAGCACCGTCGGGACATTACTTGCATGGATTCCTCCAAGTTACCATGAAGTGCTGGTCAATCTTTGCTTTTAGAAAGTCCCCGGAAGGATGAGTGGGTCCGAGCTTTTACTATTTGCTTTTTGTGCCATGCACTTACTGGTGACAGCCATTTTTACGTGGCTAATCATGCGTTGGCGATCAAATAACGCGCGGAACAGCCCGACAATTTCTATCATCATTGCTGCGAGAAATGAAGCGAAAAATCTGGGAAGACTCATACCGAAATTGCAAGCACAGGACTATCCTAATTTCGAAATAGTGATCGGTCTGGACAGGTGCGAAGATGAAAGCGCAGCCCTGTTGAAAAGTTTTAAGAATCCTCAACTTAAATTCATTGATATTGAGCATGTAGCCGAAGGATGGAACGGGAAAAAATACGCACTAGACCAAGCGATTCTAAATGCATCTGGTGAATGGCTGGTATTTACCGATGCGGATTGCGCTCCCAATTCAAATCGCTGGCTTACTTCTCTTTCGAAGGAGATTACATCTTCAACCAATGTTTTGATCGGGATTTCCCCCTATCTGGCGAACCGTAGTTTTTTGAGTAAGTACATACAGCATGAGGCTTTCATGACTTATTTCCTGTATCTGGGCTTTGCTTTGATCGGTCGACCTTACATGGCAGTGGGCAGAAACATGGCCGTGAAGAAGCGCTTTTTCGAGGAAATGGGTGGGTACAAGAAAATCAAGGGCGTCCTAGGAGGTGATGATGATCTGTTTATTCAACAGGCACCAAAAAAAGATATTAAAGTATGCATGGGACCTGATTCATTGATTTTTACGGAGCCTGCTGAAAGTTTGGCTGCCTATAAAAACCAAAAATTTCGACATTTTTCAGTGGCGAAACACTACTCAAAAACTGATTTGCTGCTACTTTCGGTGTTTCACGGGATCCACCTCACATTTTATTTTTTACTCATCTTTCACTTGAAAAATACTTGGATTCTACCGGTCGTCCTTTTTTATCTTTCATTTCAGCTCACGTCTTATAGATTTGTTTCTCACAAAATCGGGACACGGCTCAACTATCTTTTATTTCCATTCGTTGACCTGCTGTATGCATTAGCAACGCCTCTTTTGAGCATTTGGTCCAGATTTGTAAACAATATTGAATGGAAGAGCTAAATAGACAGTTTTCTGAAAAAGCACTTCGAGATTTTAAGCTGATTGATCTTGCGGTAGGCGGAAAAGATCAGGGCGCTTACGCCGAGCTTATGGATCGCTACAAAAAGCCTGTCTACCATATGATCTTAAAGATGGTAAGGAATGTAGATGATGCGGAAGATCTCACCATTGAAGCCTTTGCCAAAGCCTTTAAAAATCTGGCCCGTTTCAAGAAAGACTACACTTTCAGTACCTGGTTGTTCCGCATTGCTACCAATAACGCTATCGATTTTATTCGTAAAAAGAAGTTGGATACCTTCAGTCTCAACAGTTCTTTTACAGACGACAGTGGGGATGCAGTAAATATCGATGTTCAGGATAAAAACCTGACTCCTGATCAGGAGGCAATTAAGGATCAGAAAATAGAGCTGGTAAGAATGTTTGTAGACAAGCTACCTGCCAAATACCAGCGTTTAGTAAAGCTTCGCTACTTCGATGAATTTTCATACGAAGAAATTGCGAAGGAACTTGAAGCGCCTCTGGGTACGGTGAAGGCACAGCTGCACCGAGCACGTGAGCTCATGTATGAATTAGTGAAAGATAAAAAGCCTCACATTTAAGTGAGCTTATCTCTCGTTTTTCAGCACTTTCCCAACCTCACCGCTGCTCAGAAAAGTCAAATGGAGCGGCTGTATCCTCTATACCACTCCTGGAACGAAAAAATCAATGTAGTAAGTAGAAAGGATGTAGATCAGCTTTATGTCCGTCATGTGCTGCACAGCCTGGCGATTGCGAAATTTATTCAATTCTCGGCAGGAAGCCAGGTTTTAGATATTGGTACCGGGGGAGGGTTTCCGGGTGTACCGCTTGCTATTTTATTTCCTGAAACCCAATTTCACCTGGTGGATTCAATCCACAAAAAAGTAAAGGTAGTAGAAGCTGTTTCTCGTGCCCTGGAGTTAAAAAATATCTCCACAGCACATCAGCGTGCAGAGAAAGTGAATGGTCAATTTGACTTTGTGGTATCGCGGGCGGTAGCAAGGACTAAGCAGCTTGCAAGCTGGTCCCAAGGCAAAATCAAAAACCAAAAAAGCCACCAACTTTCAAACGGATTGATTTTACTCAAAGGGGGAGACCTTACCGAAGAACTCCAAGAATGTGGCAGACCCTATATCGTCAAGAAAATTGGTGATTACTTTGAGAATGATTTTTTTGAAACGAAGAAGATTGTCCATATACCAATGACCAAGAAAATAGGTTGAGGATCATTTCTGGAAATACGATAGAAAAGGTCATTTTAGCTAAGATTTCTTTTTCTGCTATTAACTCAATCAAGCGCTGATAATGAAAAAGCTAGTGGTACTTACAGGTGCAGGGGTCAGTGCCGAAAGCGGCCTAAAGACATTTCGCGATGGGGACGGATTGTGGGAAGGTCACGATGTAACAGAGGTAGCCACCCCACAAGCATGGGCGGCCAACCAGTCTTTGGTGCTACAGTTTTATAACGAACGAAGGAAGCAGGCTTTAGAAGCAAAGCCAAACGCTGGGCACCTTGCGCTTGCAGCGCTAGAGTCCCATTTTGATGTGCAGATCATTACACAAAATGTAGATGATTTGCATGAACGTGCTGGTAGTACGAAAGTGCTTCATCTGCATGGAGAGCTCTCTAAGGCAAGAAGCACAAAGAACCCAGAATTAGTGTACGGTATCAAGGGATGGGAGCTTAAAGAAGGAGATACTTGTGAAGAAGGAGCTCAACTAAGGCCACATATCGTTTGGTTTGGCGAGGCAGTCCCCATGATGGAGGAGGCGATAAATCTTGCTTATCAGGCTGAGATCTTCATTGTGGCTGGAACTTCATCGGTGGTATATCCGGCTGCTAGTTTATTGGATTATGTGCCAGCAGGAGCATCCAAATTTTTGGTTGATCCAAAAGCGGCTGAAGTAGCGAACACTGCAGGTTTCCGATGCTACGAGGAGCCTGCGAGTACAGGACTGGAGAAAGTAGGTGCTCAGCTTTTAGAGGAATTTTGTTGATCCGTCTCTGATCATATTGCATCCGCAGCTAGTTTCAATGATCAGCATCTTGTGCTGCGATTTTTCTAAAAAGTATGGTTGAGATCAGCCCAACTAATCCAAAGGCCGCCAGAAGTGAAAATAGATACCGATGACCTAAAGCCCCTGGGTTACTGTCCAGTAAAAGCCCCATCAAAGGGCCCATAAAAATATCAGGAGTATATCCCACAACTGCGATGAACCCTATTGCTGCACCTGTGTAGGACAGAGGGATTTTACTCTCTTGAAATAGCGCGTAGTACAGTCCACGCAATCCATAAATTCCTAGGCTTGTGGAGGCAATGGAAATAATTACCAAAGGAAGTGTAACATTTTGCAATACTCCCGAGGCAATGGTAATTCCTCCTAGAATAAGCAACCCAAAAGCGTAGATTGCTACTTTGGAATGGCCAAGGCGATCCCCTAAAAACCCTGCAATAATTGCTGCGACCGGACGCATCCAAAAAGAGATAGTGGCCATATGCGCAGATGCAACATCGTCGTACCCGTAGGTGTCTTTTACAAACAATCCAAAATCGTCTGTGCACTTATAGCCTACGTAGGCAGTAAGTACAATCAGTGCCTGCAGCCATACGCTTTTGTGCCGTAAGGCGTTGGAGATCCCATTCAAAGACAAATTTTCTTGGACAGAATTACGGGAAGTAGCAGGTAATAAAAACACGACTATGATGGCGCAAAAAATGACGAACCCGGTAAAAAAAAGAATGATGAAACTTAAAGCACGGCTTAAATCGGCTGCAGTTGCTTGATCAGCACTTGTTGGCAGAAAAAAGTCTAAGAGAAAAACTGACGAGGTGGCAATAAGTGCCGCTACAAATCCACGTCCGCCATCTACCAGCCCATGCGACTTTCCCTGATTTTGTTCCCCCCCAAATTGCCGAATTCCTTTGATGTAGGCTGCCCAAAAAAGTAATATGGTACTCATC
This sequence comes from Bacteroidota bacterium, assembly GCA_039026695.1. GTDB lineage: Bacteria > Bacteroidota > Bacteroidia > Cytophagales > Cyclobacteriaceae > Ekhidna. Next base: position 15,489 of record JBCCLV010000044.1, on the reverse strand, counting down.
CCCCAAAAACCATAGAGTATTGTCAAGGTGGCGAGGGATGGTAAAGTTGCCATGATAAATCCTGCTGAGGCAGTAGCCAGAAGTGATACGACCAGCAGTTTTTTTGGAGCAAATCGATCGGCCAGTGGTCCGCCTAGAAAGTAGGAAAATGCTGCAATGATGCCATAGACAGAAAATGCAGTGCCTAGTTCCAGATTGTTTATCCCGAAAACCGTAAGGAAAGTAGGTCTGAATACTCTGGTTATTACAAAGGGAAGCAGGAAAATACCTTCACCAATGAGCATTAAGACAAAAAGAATGACGGGTTTTGGCCGGGACAACTAGCGATGCATTTTTCCCAAAAGTAGACGAAGGCTGCTAAAGCGCTGCAAGCTCATCCTGGTATCCACCGCTCAAAATAGGAAAGCGATACCAAGACCTGGGATCAATGTTGAAGTCATCAAAGTGGAAGCTAGGTGCGTACCTTTCACGTTTCCATTGATTTCTGGCCCATAGTTTGTGAAAAGTCTTTATCCACTCTCTCAGCTCGTTGGGATCGTATATTTCACGCAAAAGCTCAAATGCCAGTTTTGCAGATTTTCCCTCGAATACTACCAGACGCTCAATATCTCTGAGCGCTGCATAAGGCATCAAGTCATCCTCATCGGTTTGATTTTCACTTGGAGGCCTTAGTTCGGCGGTTGGCGTAAGCTGATTAACCTGATCCAAACCCTCAAAGCCCAGCTTTTCTTCTGCGTATTGCAGCCAGCTTAAAATGAAGTGCTTGCTAACTCCTGCAATTGGCGATATGCTACCACTGGTATCTCCGTCCATCGTGGCATATCCCACATCCCCTTCACTGCGATTTGAGGTAGCCAGCAGAAGTTTATTTTCCAAATTGGCAAGCATCCAGATAATAGGTGATCTTGCCCTTGACTGGATATTTTGCAAGGTAATGTCGTCACCTTTCCAGGACAGATCCCTCTTGATAGCCTTTGCAATAGTTCCTGAATATGTGCTCACCACCTCATCAATGTTCCAGCTGTAGAATTTGGCGCCAATGCTCTCAGCAAGCCTTTTGGCAGAGGAAAGTGTCTGCTCTGAAGAATTTTTGGTGGCCTGATAAGCAGTGGTGAATAATGCGTTTACCAAGTCTTTCTCTTCTTTGGCTTCACTTGATAACTCAAGTTTTTGTTTAAAGCCAGATATCCCAAGCTGCCTGATTCCCTCCTGTACCAAAAATGCAACTAAGGTGGCAATGGTGCTGCTATCTGCTCCTCCGCTAAGTGACAAGACAAAGCCACTGCTTTTGCTTTTACGGCAATAGTCAAATAGTGCCAGTGCTGCGGCATGGGTAAATTCAGCCATTTGATCCGGGAAGTTTGGCTGTATGTTGCGCAGGTGCTTTTCATCCTTCCGATCCAGCTCTACCACAATCAGCGCTTGGTCTTTGAAAGACAAGCGGGAATTTCTCCCCAGCAATTCACCCTTGTGGGCAATCAGCACGTCTCCATCATAGATCATTCTACCCGCTTCATTTCCCAGCAGATTGGCATACACATAAGTGCAATGAAATTTGCGTGAGCTCTCTAGCACAAGATTCTCTCTGAAAGCTGCTTTTCCAAAGGCAAAATGAGAGGCACTGGGATTGAGTATTACGTCTACTTTGCTCTCCTGAAGTTCCGCAGGACGATTCGGCTGCCAGGCATCTTCACAAATTTCAAACCCTATTGACAAATCTTTTTCCTTTACTACGATATGCCCAAATGGATACTTTTCTTCGTTAACCAAGATGTGCTCAATTCTATTCGCTTCCCACGCGCTGAACCAACGAGGCTCGTAGTGAACGCCATCTTTGGCCAGCTTCTGTTTTGCATAAAAGCCTTTGATTTCTTGATGAGAGATGAAGCAGGTGGTGTTGTAAAGCTGATGATCAAATCTCATTGGCAGTCCTACAGTCACCGCAATCTCTTTGGTGTATGGTATGATCTTTAGGAGATATTCAAGTGCCTTCTCAGGGACCCAACCCCCTAAAAATAGGTCCTCACATCCGTAACCGGTAATGCAGAGTTCAGGCAAGCATAGTATATCCACGCTGCGCTGCTGCGCTTGTTGGATTGCTTCAATAATGTTTTTGAAATTGGCTGGCCAGTCGATGGGTGTCTGGTTCAGACATGCACCTGCCAGTTTTAGCCGATCACTCATTCTTCTAAATTAAGCCCCTCTATCGTCTTCCTAGCGGCATCCTGTTCTGCTTTCTTTTTGCTGAAACCAAACCCTGTGGACATGGGATGGTCGTTCAAGAACACCTGCGCGGTAAACTTCTTTTCGTCCTCATTGATAATCTCAAATCGAAGGTCTTTGTTTCCTTTTTGCGACCATTCCAGCAGCTTGCTCTTGTAGTTTGTGGTAGTAGCGATCAGCGCTGCGATATCAAAATGGGGCTTGATCAACTTATTTATTACAAAACTTTTGCAAGCTTTGAAACCGTGATCCAGGTAAAATGCACCAATCAAAGCTTCCATGCAATCCCCGTACACAGACCTGTGATTCCTGCTGCTTGTGCTAAACTGAACTAATTCTTCCAATCCAATTTTTATTGCAAGCTGACAAAGGGATTCCCGATTCACGATTTTGGAACGGATCACGGTAAGAAAGCCTTCTTCCTCAAATGGATACTGTGCAAAGAGGTGCTCTGCCACCAACATTCCCAGGATTGCATCGCCCAGGTATTCCAGGCGCTCATAAGAGTTTTTGATGCCTTGTTTATTTGTAGTGGCAACACTGCTGTGCCGCATTGCTTGCTTGTACAACTCAATGTTGCGCGGAGCTAGGCCTGTGATGATCTTAAAAGAGTGACGAAGTTTTTTTTGGGACTTAAAGGGAAGGAGTAGGGTATCTGATAATCTTGATGGCAATGTGGACAAGCTATTACTCTTTGAATTTTCCGATTACAATTGAGGTATTGTGGCCACCAAACCCAAAAGTATTGCTAACCGCAATATTTACCTCTCTTTGCTGAGCTTCATTAAAAGTGAGGTTTAGTTTCGGATTAATTTCTGGGTCATCGGTAAAATGATTGATCGTAGGAGGGATGATTCCTTTTTGAATTGCTAAAAGACAGGCAATGAACTCAATCGCTCCTGCGGCACCTAATAGATGCCCGGTCATTGATTTTGTGGAGCTTATATTCATTTTATAGGCATGTTCTCCGAATACACGCTCTGCAGCTTTCACTTCACCTGCATCACCGGCAGGGGTTGAAGTACCATGTGTATTTAGATAGTCCACTTGGCTCGCTGATACTCCTGCGTCTTCAAGTGCATTTTTAAGTACCAGCTCTATCCCTGCACCTTCGGGGTGAGGTAAAGTAATGTGATGCGCATCTGCAGACATACCGCTACCTAGTATTTCAGCATAAATTTTGGCTCCTCTTTTTTGGGCGTGTTCCAGTTCCTCCAGGATGATAGCTCCCGAACCTTCTCCCAAGACAAATCCATCTCGGTCTTTATCGTAAGGGCGGGATGCTGTGGAAGGGTCGTCGTTTCTTTCGGAAAGTGCCTTCATAGCATTGAATCCGCCTAAACCAGATTCAATAATTCCGGCCTCTGATCCGCCGGTAAGAATCGCATTGGATTTACCAAGTTGGATGTACGAAAGTGCGTCAGTGATTGCGTTATTAGACGATGCACACGCAGAAACGGTGGCAAAGTTGGGACCCATGAAGCCATACTTGATAGAAAGCAGACCAGGAGTAATGTCTGCGATCATCTTGGGAACGAAGAAAGGATTAAATCTTGGAGTCCCGTCCCCTTTTGCGAAATTGATTACCTCATCCTGGAATGTACTGAATCCTCCGATACCTGAGCCCCAGATTACTCCGATGCGGCTTTTGTCTACGCTATCTAGGTCAAGCTTGGAATCCAGGATTGCCTGCTCCCCTGCCACCATCCCGTATTGGGTGTTGGGGTCCATTTTCCTGGCCTCTTTGCGATCCAAGTGATCATTGGGATCGAAACCCTTGACCTCACAAGCAAACTTTGTTTTGAATTTTTCGGTATCAAAGCGAGTAATAGGAGCAGCGCCACTTACGCCTTTGGCTAGGGATTCCCAGTAAGTCTCAACTGTGTTTCCCAGGGGTGTGATTGCGCCAATGCCAGTAACTACTACTCGCTTTAATTCCATAAGCTTTTTCAGTTAAGTACGTTTACTTAACGTTCTCTTCTAGGTAAGTGATTGCGTGTCCTACAGTAGCAATATTTTCAGCCTGATCATCAGGAATTGAAATATTGAATTCTTTTTCAAATTCCATGATAAGCTCTACAGTATCTAAAGAATCTGCTCCCAAGTCGTTGGTAAAACTTGCCTCTGCGGTCACTTCAGATTCTTCTACACCGAGCTTATCTACGATGATAGACGTTACTTTTTGTGCTATTTCCGACATTTGCTTAATGTTTGGTTTAAAATGAAACGCAAAGAAATATATTCTCAGAACAAAATCAAATTCAGCCTGAAGGACTTATTTCAGGCATGATTACTAGAAAAACAAGACCAAATGAAGAAAAATAGGCTGGTCAGTGAGTTCAAAGTTGACTTTGACCTGTATGGAATTGTATGCAACGTAAAAGATTACAAACTTGCTTGGTTCATTAACAGCAAACTGAACCTGAGCCTGGTAAAGCAGGAAGAAGTTTCACTGGAGTTTTCCGATCATTCTGTAATTCTCTTTTCGACATTTAAACACCAGACATCTGCTACTTGCATTGAACTAGTGCAAAATAAACTAGTGGGACAAGGAGCATCCCGTAGTAGGCACTTGGTACCTGAGCTTGCCCAGTTTGATTATTTACTTAAATGGAAGGATGAATCCGAGGAGCTTTCTAGCGAGATGATCAGTGAGGCAATAAAAGATATATCATTGGTGGAGTACGTTGCGAGACTTAATTTTGAAGACTTGAAATCAAAAGAAAATTTATTGTATTGATCAGTCTGGAAAACAGTTTATATATCTGAAATTCTTCGTGTTTTTCCACCTGAGTGGGATAAGCAATTTTGATTTTATAACAACGAAACCCTTAAAAACTAAGCCAAAGAAATGAGCGCTACATCAAAGCGAACGAAAATAGTCGCCACACTTGGTCCTGCCAGTAATGACAAGGAGACCATCTCCAAAATAATTGAAGCAGGGGCAAATGTTCTACGATTGAACTTTTCGCATGGCACGCACGAAGATCATCTAGAACGAATGCAGATGATTAGGAATCTGATGGGTGAAAAACGAATTCACGTAGCGCTTTTGCAGGACTTGCAAGGTCCGAAAATTAGGATTGGCCTAATGAAGGACGGAGGAGTAGAGATAGAGGATGGGCAAAAACTTGTAATTACTACTGAAGAGGTTCAGGGTGATGCGGAGCGTGTGAGTACGGTTTATAAAAACATCGTGAATGATGTGAATCCAGGAGACACCATTCTCATTGATGATGGAAACATTGAACTGAAAACAAAATCAATCAGTGGGAATGAGGTTATCACTGAAGTAGTTCATGGTGGTATTCTAAAATCTCGTAAGGGAATTAACCTTCCTGATACAGACGTTTCTGCTCCTTCACTCACGGAAAAGGATAGAAAGGACCTTGAATTTGGACTGGCGCAAGACATTGATTGGATCGCTTTGTCCTTCGTTCGCAAGGCTGATGACATCCGTGAGATAAAGAGAATAATTAGTGAGAAAGGAAGTAATGCCCGTGTAGTAGCTAAGATCGAAAAACCCGAAGCACTCCGAAATATTGATGAAATCATTGATGAGACTGATGCAATCATGGTTGCCAGAGGTGACTTGGGAGTAGAAATACCTATGCATGAGGTGCCACTTTGGCAAAAGCGCATGGTGGAAAAGTGCAATATGATGGCCAAACCTGTGATCATCGCGACACAGATGATGGAAAGCATGATCGAAAACCCTCGTCCTACCAGGGCAGAGACCAATGATGTCGCCAACGCTGTACTAGATGGCGCGGATGCTTTGATGCTTTCCGCAGAGTCTGCTGCCGGTAAGTTTCCGGTGCAGGCAGTTCAAAAGATGACGGAGACGATCGAGGCTGTAGAGGCTGCCGCTGAAAGTATTTACAATAAGTATTACGACGGGCATTTTGAATCCAGTACAAGAGTAAATGATCTTTTGATCCGGGGAGCTTGTAGGCTAGCAGATAATACCTCTGCTCGGGCCTTGGTAATCATGACCAAATCAGGTTATACCGGATTCCGCACGGCGATGCACAGATCAAAGTCTCAGATTTATCTTTTCACCAATAATGAGAAGTTGTTGAAGCAAATGTGTTTGGTATGGGGGGTGAAGACTTTCATTTACGACTCTAAAGAAAACATTGACGCCACCCTTAACGAGATTGAGAAAAAGCTCGTAGACACAGGGAATCTCAAAAAAGGCGACATCTTTATCAATACAGCCTCTATGCCTGCTCACTGGGAGGGGCATACGAATATGATGCGTGTGAAAATGGTGGAATAGAAGAGGAAGGGATCTGATGCAACATAGACTACAAACCAACCTACACTGTCAGGCTTGCGTCAACAAGGTCAAACCTTATTTAGACAATTCCCCAAAGGTCCAAGACTGGTCGGCAGACATTAGTTCTCAGGTAATCCTTAATGTGGAGGGTGAGATCTCTGTAAATGAACTGCATAGCATCTTACAGCGTGAAGGCTATGCAGTGGTGAGCAGTTCCGGTTTTTGGAAAGGTCGCTTTCTTTGGAGGCGTGCTTCCTTTAATACTCTGAATTGCCTACTTGGGTGCTCTATTGGTGATTTTGGGATGGTTTTCTATCTGCAGGCTTATTATCCCACAACTCCACTACATGTACAGATGCTGCTCGCCATTGTTGCAGGACTTTGTACATCGATAATACTAGAGACTTGCATTCTTAAGTCCCGAGAGGGTTTTCCTTGGATTCAGGCACTGAAAACTGCCTTTGGCATGTCTTTTATCTCTATGGTTACAATGGAATTAGCAATGACCAGCACCGACTTCATGATCACGGGCGGCAAGGCTGCGTTCGCCGATCCTGTATATTGGTTGGCGCTATTGCCAGCACTAATTGTGGGTTTTTTGGTGCCACTTCCCTATAATTATTACCGGCTAAAGAAGTTTAATCGAGCCTGCCATTAGTAATCCTCTAGGATGCCGATCTGCTTTAGAACATTTATGATGGTAAGGTGATCAAGCGGAACTCATCAAGAATCCTAATGATAGCAGCCCTGATTCTTCTTTCATTTCTATCGCTATCATGATTGAATACTCCAGCCGCATAACCTTGCCATACAGAGCGCTCTTTCTTCCGGTCCATGAAATTGATGTATATGGTTCCCTCATTGAGTCTCATACTGGCGCTTTTGTATTGCTCTTCCCTTCTGCGCACAAGATCATCTGATTGTGTAGTATCTGATACAGAATTAGGCTTCACTAGGTCGTTCCCAAATCTTGAGTGCACCCAGGAATGAAATTCAGGCTGATCATAACCTCTAAGCTTAAGGTCCTCAAAGAAAAAATCGTATGAGATCAAAAAATCCGCTTTGTTTTCTTTGTAACGGTAGCCCCATGATTGGAGAATGCGAGCAATGTTCTGCTCAATCATTCTTTTCTCGCCATCCCCACCATTAAAAGTCTGATTATCAATAAATGCAAAAGTTTTGTACCGATGAAACTTCCCGAAATAGCTGTAATCTGAATCAACTTCTACTTCGCTGAATCTGCAGGAAGCAGTTAATATGGAGAATAGAAAAAAGGCGGCAGTAAATTTCATGTTAGCTCAAATATTCCTGGGTAGGCGGAAGTAGTCTATGTAGTTGTGCTCACTCTAAGTTAGAGACAATTTTAAAAGAGATTACTTTTGTAGAAACTTTTTCAGAGCATAACCTGTATAAATTTCCGTGCAGATTCTTAAAATATTAGGAAGATCGTTCCTGGCCACTGCGCTGCTTGCTGGGACTATGGGGGTTACGCTCCATTCGCACTACTGTATGGGACGGCTGGTTTCGGTCTCAGCCAATATTGAAAGTACAGATTGTAATCATGATTTGCCAGGTGATCCTGCCCCCTGTTGCGAGGACACAGCGCAGCAGTTGAAAGTTGAACAATGGGTACCTGTCGATTTTGATTTTGCTATTGACCGCACATTGTATTCCTACGAGTCGAGTTTATTCTATTCGTATAGCTTAGAGGCTTCCTCAATTCAAACAGAGGGTTGTCGCCTTGCCTATGACCCACCACCTAATATTACTGACGCCACGGTCCAGTTTCGTGTTTTCTTGATTTGATACCAAGGAGTCGTTTATCTCCCAGGCCATAACTGTCTAACGGGGGATCACTTTCCAATTCCTTGTATTTCTAAAATCAAATCAACATGAGGTCTTTGTGCTTGTTGCTGGCCTTAGGGCTTGCACAAATCGCGGTAAGTCAAATAGCACGCGGAAAAATTTCAACGATAGGTAAAAAAGAGCCATTAATTGGTGCCACTATATTAGAGGAGGGCACCTCGAATGGCGTAATCTCCGGCATTGACGGTAGCTTTTCTTTACAGCTTACCACGGATCCTACAATCTTAATCGTGTCGTACGCAGGTTTCAAGAAGGATACTGTTGCAGTGTACCCTGGTCGATTTCTTGATATTCAATTGATGGAACTTACGGCTGAATTAGGAGAAGTGGTCGTAAAAGCAAAGGGCACCTATATCGAAAATCGCACACCGCTTCAGACAGAAGTGATCACTCAGGCAGAACTTACCAAAGCTGCGTGCTGCAACCTTTCTGAGAGCTTCGATACGAATGCATCCGTAGATGTTTCCTATTCTGATGCCATCACAGGTGCTAAAACCATTCAGATGCTGGGGCTGGAGGGTAGGTATGTGCAGCTCAATCGTGAAGGGGTACCCAACGTGCGAGGACTTGCGGGCAGATACGGTTTATCCTTCATTCCTGGGCCCTGGATCCAGGCGATCGACGTGGGTAAAGGCACAGGTACTGTGGTGAACGGTTACGAGTCTATGACGGGTCAGATCAACGTAGAGCTCAAAAAGCCTGAGAATAGCGATAAGCTTTATCTAAATGGCTATGTAAATTCTTTCGGGAGGTCCGAATTGAATGCTTTGCATGGTCGCAAAATGGGCGAAAGATGGTATGGTGGTTTGCTTTTGCACGCCAACCATCTCAATACAGAGATTGATCAAAATGATGATGGTTTCATGGATCTGCCGAAGAGTCGTCAGATTAATCTGATCAATCGATACAAGTACGTAGGAGAAAAACTCAGATCACAGATTGGTTTTGCGATCATGCGCGATGAAAAAGCGGGCGGTCAACTGGGATTTGGTTTTGGCGATGACTTCAAGACTTCCGTACCCTATGGTTTTCAAAACAATACCACACGCTTAGAGGTGTTTGGAAAGATGGGTTTAGTCTTCCCACAAAAGCCTTATAAGGGTTGGGGGCTAATTTACTCCGCTTCATATATGGATGTAGAAAGTGGTTTTGGTAGGAGATCGTATAGCGGTCAAGAGTCGACCTTGTATGCCAACATGATCTTTCAGAATATACTTGGCAATACCGCACATCAGTATAAAACTGGCATGAGTTTTCTGGTTGATGATTTTGATGAGCAGTTTGTGGATTCCACTTTCACCAGAACAGAAGTGGTTCCCGGAATCTACTACGAATACTCCTTTGTGCCCAATGATAGAATCACCCTAATGCTGGGTGCTCGTACTGACTTCCATAATCTTTATGGCACCTATTTTACCCCGCGTTTGCATTTTAGGTATGCACTTACAGATCAGACCACCTTTCGGGTAGCAGGAGGTCGCGGCTATAGGACGCCCAATGTGCTGATCGAAAACAGCAATGTCTTGGTGTCATCTCGGGCCTTGATGGTACTTGAAGAGCCTTTGCCTGAAGTTTCCTGGAACGTGGGTGCCAGTTTAGTTACCAGCACTGAGATAGCTAATAGAGACCTTTCGCTGACTCTGGACTACTATCACACCACATTTGAAAATCAGCTGGTCTATGACATGGATGCTTCATCCAATGCGCTCAGCGTCTACAATCTTGACGGGGACTCATATGCTCACAGCTTTCAGTTAGAGGGACAGTATGAGTTTTCAGAAAGGCTCAGTGGAAAAGCGGCCTACAAATACTACAACGTAAAAACCACGATCAATGGAGCGCTGCGAGACATGCCCTTCATTTCTCGGGATCGGGTGTTTTTGAATCTTGCGTACGCTACAAAGTTTGAAAAGTGGAAAGCAGACTATACGCTTCATTGGTTTGGAACGCAAAGACTGCCTGACACACTTGATAAGCCAGATGAGTTCCAGCAGCGGAATCAATCTCCGCACTACTTTCATATGAATGCACAGGTGACCAGAGGATTTAGATGGGGCGCTATCTACCTCGGGGCTGAAAACCTGCTAGACTTCACACAAGGAAATCCAATTATCGACGCGGAAAATCCATTTGGAAATGAATTTGATGCTTCAATTGTCTGGGCTCCTATCGCCGGCCGTATGATTTACGCAGGATTTAGGTATCGAATAAAAGACTAGCTAAAAAGATCGAATTTTTTAAGAAAACGAAAACTATTTCATTCATGAGATCAACGAATAACAAAACCCTGAAGCTTCCTATTTTCTCTAGTATGATTGCTAAAATACTATTTGCAATAGCTTTAGTATTCACCTTATGCTTGATTGAACTGAAAGCGCAATCTTTGCCCAGCCCAGTAGAGGACGGCTATAGGGTACAAATCAAAACCTCTGCAATCTGCGACTTATGTCAATATACGCTGGAAAAAGACCTGGCTTTCGAGAAAGGCGTAAAAGAAGCCACGCTGAACCTGGAAAATAAGGTAATGACTGTCGTTTACAATCCTAAAAAAACGGATGCACAACAAATCCGAAAGCGCATCTCTTTGGTCGGATATCATGCTGATACTGTTGCGAGAGATCAGATAGCCTACAGTAAATTGCCGCCTTGTTGCAAAGACGGGTCCCATGGGACTCCTGTACCCCAACTTCCACTAAAACCAGAGGACTTCAAGCAATAATTTGGAAATCTATCAAGCTAATATTGAAAAGCTAAAGTCAGAACTAGCGCTCACCGCAAAAAAGGACCGACAGTTAAGCTACGTTCGCTTTTTTATCGTTATTTCGGCGGTCTTTGCTGGCTACCAGTTTTTTGCAAATCAGCAGCTGCTGTGGATCAGCATCACTGGATTACTGGTTTTTGTGTTCTTATTGCTGGTAAAAAATCACCGAACTGTAAAGATCCGGGCTGCTTTTCTTCAGCAAAAAATTGACGTCAATAAACGTGAGCTGCATTTTCTTCAGAAGGGGGATCCTTTGGTTTTTGATGGAGGTGAGGAGTTCATCCAATCGAATCATAACTTTTCGTACGACTTGGATTTTTTTGGACACCACTCGCTTTTCCAGTCGTTAAACCGAGCTGGCACTCAGGCTGGAAAACGCATTTTAGCTAATTCGCTACTAAACATACCAAAGATTGATCTAGCCAAGGCACGGCAGGTTGCCGTAAAAGAATTGGCTGCAAATGTCTCTTGGCGGCAGTCAATCCTGGCTTGGTCACAATTGCGGCCCGATGATGCAGAGAGCTACCAAGGTTTACTAAAGTGGAGTAGGCAGGAACCAAAGACTCTGCGAAATTTTGCCAGAATCCTTCAGTATCTGTTACCTGCCTTATTTCTTGTTTGCTTTGCGCTTTATCTGGTACTTTCATCAGGTCTTTTGGGTAATGTCAGCGGACTGCTTTTTTTGTTGAATTTGGCAGTCTTCGCCAGTTACGGTAAAGCTTTAAAACAGGAATTAACCGCCACTACTCAAATTGAAAAGACACTAAGAAATTACGCGAGGATGTTGGTGGAAGTGGAAGGACAGGCTTTTGAATCTCCGCTTTTGAAAGCTGTGCAGCAAAAGCTCTTACATGGGGACGTATGTGCGAGTAAGTCCATTGAAAAGCTGGCTTCACTCTTCGGTAGGATGGAGCATGTCACTAATATTGTTGCGAGTCCTCTACTAAATGGATCCTTACTTTTCCATGTGCATGTTTTATCTGGCTTAAATCGTTGGAGAGCAGCGCATGCATCTCAGGTCGAAGTGTGGCTAGATGCTTTAGGAGAAATAGAATTTTTGAGCAGCCTGGGAAACCTTAGTTACAATCATCCCAATTTTGCCTTCCCGAAGCTTAACCGGGAAAAGAAGATTCGTTTTGATGACTTAGGCCATCCACTTTTGTCGGAAGTGCAAGCCGTGACCAATTCTGTAGACCTCTCCGGAAACCGCTTTTTTATCTTGACAGGGTCAAATATGTCTGGAAAGAGTACTTTTCTTCGGGCTTTGGGTACCAATATGGTGTTAGGTTCAATTGGCGCCCCTGTGTTTGCAAAGGAGGCGGAGATTCATCCATTACCAGTTTTCGTATCCATGCGCCTCACGGATAATCTCACGGACAGTGAATCTTTTTTCTACGCAGAGGTAAAGCGGTTGAAACTGATCATGGAGCAGTTAGAAACCGAGCCTTGTTTTATACTTCTGGATGAGATACTGAGAGGAACCAATTCGGATGATAAGAGGGCGGGAACGATGGAGGTAATCAAAAAAATGGCTGCCAAGCAGGCCTATGGCGGAATTGCCACACACGACCTTGAGGTATGCAATGTCACAGAGCAGTTTCCGCAGGTACTTGTAAATAAGCGCTTTGAGGTGCAGATGGACGAAGATGAGCTTTTTTTCGATTACAAATTGAGAGACGGCATTTGTGAGAACAAAAGCGCTTCCTTTATCATGAAGAAAATGGGAGTGATTTAGGTTTTAGCTATGCAGCAATTCACATTGAGAGTTGCACCAGCTGTTTGAGTTCCGACCCCTCAATCAGATCTTTTGTTGCAGCTTTCCAAGCATTAAAACGAGCACTTTCAAAGTGTGATTTTTGCGCTCCCTTGTCTAGGTATGATTCGATCATGAGAAACGATTTCGGGTCATCAGTTTCCTGAAAAACTTCAAACAAAAGGCAACCTTTCTCCTGATCTGAAGCAAGCTTATTTGAAATTGAAGCGTTTTTGAACGCCTCAATTCCTTCCTTTTTCACCATAAATTTTACCCTAAATGTGATACTCATGTTCTCTCTTTCTTAATGGTGATCAATTTCTGAGAGTCTCCGCCAGATAAAAATGAAACTTGCAGAATTTGCCTTTTATCGTTTTCAAAAGTGTATTCTCTAATAAGCTCTCCTTCCTTACCATTCATCTGCATCTCATGTGTGAAAACAAGTGTACTACTGTTTCTCCATTTCCCAGTTTGTACCTGCTTGCTACCGAATGAATCGAAAAAAGTGAATACATAGGACTTTTTAGTATCGTCGTAGTAAATCAGGTTGTAAGCACTGTAATCTGGCCAACTTGCTGCCCTACATACCTACCATTTCTAGAAAAGTACTTACAAACCAATTGCGAGAACTAGAAGAGGATCAACTAATTGTAAGGAAGGCTTTTAATGAGATTCCTCCACGCGTGGAATTTAGCTTGTCCGAAAAGGGTGAGTCCGTATTGCCAATTTTAAAAGTAATGAAGGATTGGGGCGGAAGCATGGGACTAAAGATTGAGCAGGAGCGCACCCCCTCTTGAAGAGATTAAGCATCCACAGGACACTTCGCTTTGTAAAGCACTGAAGATCTTGAGGCTTTGATTTGATAAGCAGTCCCAGCAGATACCGCAAAAACTTCTCCTTTCTCTAGAAGCAGATTCTCGCTAGGTGCAGTAACTTCTGTTGCTCCTTCTAATATTATCATTATCTCTAAGGTGCTGGAAGTCTGGTGATAGCTCTCTTGAGAATCCAGGTCCAACATTGAAAGCTCGAAATCAGCAGCTGGGCTGTCGTAAGTCACTTCACTTGCGCCAAAGTTTCTACCTTTCAGTACATTAGGTTCTGTAGCCTCGAAAACCACTTGATTAAGTAGCTCCTCAACATCCACGTGTTTTGGGGTAAGGCCGCCCCGCAAAACATTATCAGAATTTGCCATCAATTCCATGTTCTGTCCTTGAAGGTACGCGTGCGGTATGCCTGCATCTTGGAAAATGCCCTCACCTGCTTTTAGATGCACAATATTGAAGAAGAAGATCGAATAGATGCCTTTATCTATGCGATCCTCTGTGCAAAAAGAACGGAAGGCTTTAGCAGCCCAATACTCAGGAGAAGACTTTGGCAAATCGCCATTTTGAAAATCCGTTTGAATACGATTTATCAGCGGCCTCAAAACTCTGTTGGTGATTTCCTGAGATTCACGCATCACTTCTGCATACAAGCCATGATAGCCGTACTGATTAAAGACGGGCAAGAGGTGTTTTAGCTCATCGGTATTTGCCAAAGTTTCCATCATCTTGTGCTGATTTTTAAAACCATGCAAAAGCCAAAAATTACTGAGCGCGACCATTATTTCAGGCTTGTGATTGTCATCCTTGTAACTCCTATGCGAAGCATCAAGAGGAATTCCCAGTTCATTTTCCCTCGCAAATCCTTTGACAGCCTCTGATTTTGAAGGGTGAACTTGAATGGACAGCATATCATTCACATCAAGCACTTTAAATAAAAAGGGAAGTCTTTTGAAGTGCTCTGCAACTGTATTTCCCAGCATCCCTACAGGATCAGCGTCAATTAGCTGTTTCAAAGTCTGTCCTTTTGATTGAACTATAGCGGCTCCCTTATCATGCGCCCCCATCCAGTATTCTGCAGCAGGTGCAGACTCAGTTCTACCTATCAATTTGGATATAAAGTCACTCCCACCCCATGCATATGGCTGGACTACCCCTTTAAGTTTATAAAGTGCCAATTTTCAGTATTTAATATTTCCCGAACATAGTACTTACGTGCGGGATTTCAAATCCATCTCTGCAAGGATTTAAAGTCTACAGCTACAGCTAAGTAAAGCGGGAAATGAAAAAAGTGGGCTATTGAGATTCAGATTCAACCCGCCCCAACAAAGACAAGCCAAATGATTCCCAGAAAATGCCAAAATAAGTAGACGTTCGCAGCGTAATTCCTTGCTTTCGAGTGTACGCGGTATTTTCTTATTTTTTTGAAGACAGAAATCAGTAAGATGATCCCCACTGATACGTGAACAAAATGCACCAGAGAAAAAGGCAAGAGAATATTTCTGAACGCGGCATTTGAATCGAGCAGCTCATTCCATCCTAATACTTGCAATAGCGAGAAAAATAGTCCGAAGAGTAGACTTGCCCCTGTAAGCCACAGTGCTTTTTCAATTTGATCTTTTCTTATGTTCACCTGGCTAATAATCAATAGTACACTACTAATGATAATAATGATTGAGGCTGCGTTATAGATCTCTGGGATGATCATCTCAGGCAACTTTAATAGTAGCCAGGCCACAATAAAAGAGAGAAACAAGATGGAGCTGGAAAAAATGAAAAGCTT